>WBUH01000012.1 GCA_008933805.1 Bacteroidota bacterium | reverse complement strand
GTGGCGGCGGCCCCGTACAACCCAATTTAACCACAGCTTCAACCATCCAATTCTGGGGCTTAGTTGACGGTAGCCTTGAAACCTACACAGCAGGTGGTGGCTCAACTATGGCTGCTACAGGTAAAGATAGTACACTGGGACCTGACAGCACTACGGCATCTTATGCCGGCGGTTTGTTAAATACACTAGATATGTCGGGCATTTTTGCTACTGTGGGTACACTTAAATATCCTAATGCCAGCACCCCCGCAGAAGCTAACTTCTTGGCTTTGTTTGCACCGGGCAACCTTACATACACCGCTAAAATTGCAGAAATAACCTTGCGTACTGCAATGGGTGGCGTTTGGAGCACCACAGCCGGTTCACAAACAGGCAGCACTTTTGAGATTACTCAATCTGCATCGACAGGAACACCTGCTGCACCTAAGGTAAAAGCTGTAATTAAGTTTACCTGCAAAGTGTATAACACCGCAAACCCTACACAAAGCAAAGCCATTACACAAGGTATTATGGTAGCTGAGTTTTCAGGAAAATAATCCGTTACTGATTAAAAAATATAAAAGGGCTGCCAAATGGTAGCCCTTTTTATTTGTTACGAATATGCTTAAATAAGAGTTAGGTGCAACTAAACAGCTTTTATAGCCCCATAACTCGGGTTAGTATATATTATTTTGAAAGCTCTAAAAGGCTAAGTACCTTGTAGTATGATACCGCTGTTTCAATTTGTTAAACAGCGTTTCTTTTGAGTTTGTAATATTTCCCTAAGCCTAAAGCCTACCTTATATAGTAAGGGGGCTTTTTTTGTTAAAACAACTTCCAAATATCCAGCTTGGGGGCTGCTGCGGTTATTTTTACAGGCACTTTTTGCACAGGGTGCATAAAAGTTAACTCGCGGGCGTGCAAACAAATGCTACCGTCAGAGTTGGCCTCGGGGTATCCGTATTTCAAATCGCCAACAATAGGGCCTATAGCGGTTGAAAGCTGCACCCTTATTTGGTGGGGACGACCTGTAAGCGGGGTTACTTTTAACAAAAAATACCCAGCACGTTCACCAATCAATTCAAAATCAAGTTCGGCACGTTTGCTGCCCGGTACCTCACGCAAATGCGCTTTAGTGCGGTTTTGGTCGTGGTCTTTCACCAACCAATGTATCAGTTTCCCCTTCTCGTTGTGGGGTTTTTGCTTTAAAATAGCCCAATAGGTTTTACTTAAATCACGTTCCCTAAACTTTTCGTTCATACGTTCCAGTGCTTTGCTGGTACGCGCAAACAAACACACGCCTGATACAGGCCTGTCTATACGGTGTATCACCCCCAAAAAAACATCACCGGGTTTATTGTACTTATCTTTTATGTATGCTTTTATTTGGTCGGGCAGGGCTTCGTCGCCTGTTTTATCTGCCTGCACTAATTGACCTGCCTGCTTGTTAATAGCTATCAGGTGATTGTCTTCGTAAAGAATCGGAAATGGAACGTTCAAAATTATTGTTTACTAATTTTGCAAAGGTAGGTGGTTTTGTCGGTTTCTATCCGTATTAAATAAACCCCTTCTGCCAAGCCATCAGCCAAAACCGTTAAATTTCCATTATCCACAGTATATGCAGCCGTATTGTCCTGCCCCAACGTATTCTGCACCCATACGGTGTTTATATTCCCCTCTATCCCTGAAAAAGTAATGTTATCAATCACAGGATTGGGATAACCGCCAATACTAACCGTTTTTATATCTCTTATTCCAACAGATATTTTAGTAGGGATTGTTGCACAATCAAACATTTCACCGCTAAATTCATTTCTGTAATATCTTAAGTTTCCATTCCCGCAAAACGGAGTAACACCCCTAATACCCCCTGCTACTGAATTTACAACAGAAGCTGTATCAAAATTCATTAACCTAAAAAAGAATGAAGAATTAAACCCCATGCCCTTAATAAAAAGGGTGCTGTCGAAAATATCAGAAACCAATCCCGCAGGTTCTTTTCCATAAAAAGTAAGTACTTCAAGACTATCGGCAGAAACAGACGGCCTCAAAACCTTCATCTGATTTTTTACCACCAAATACTTAACGTTACCGGGTTTGTAATGCTCACTAAATATAGTATCTCCCCTTTTCCAATTATTATCAAACACCAAATACTCTTTACCCGATTTTAAAATAGAATCTTCAATCAATAATACCCTGTTATCGGTTAGTGTAGATTCAAAACGCACAAACAGCTTTGAGCCTTCTTTCCTCAAAACACCTATTTTATTGATATATCCAAATTTATCGTTGAATACAAAGGGCTGTGAAGAATGTGTTGAATAATGTCCTTTATAATTTTTATAGGCCACCCTATTGCAGTAAAGATTTTTGCAAGATTGACCGTTAACAACTGTATCTCCTTGCATCACATAATCGCTAAAATAAAGTGAGCCACCGTCAATATCTCCCCCCATGCCACCTTCACGCCAATAGGCAATACTATCGGGAAAAATACCTGAAGTTTGGGCAAAACTGCCCGTGCTAATAAAAAGCAACGCTGCTATGATGAGATTTTTCATATATGATATGAATGTAAGACGATAAATGTAGATTGATGTTGTTAAGCAAATATAATTATACAAAAATCCCTATCATTGAGTTACTAAAACCAAACTATGCAAGAATTAGAACACCGTAAACGCACCTTGTTGTTTCTTATTTTGGGTTCGTTTTTTATATGCAACGCTTTATTGGCAGAGTTTATAGGCGTTAAAATATTTTCATTAGAAGGCACTTTAGGCATCAAACCTTTTGGTATTAACCTGCTGGGCTATACCCTAAACATGGATTTGACCGCAGGGGTACTGCCCTGGCCTTTTGTATTTATTATGACGGATATTATTAATGAGTACTTTGGCAAACGCGGCGTTCGTACCTTTAGCTACATTGCAGCAGCACTGATAGGGTATGCATTTTTGATTATTTACGGGGTGATACACCTAACACCTGCATCGTGGTGGATTGAGCAAAAACTGGTTGACGGTACGGTGGTAAATATGCAAACCGCCTTTGCACAAATATTCGGGCAGGGAATGAATATTATTGTTGGCTCACTGAGTGCTTTTATGATTGGTCAGTTGGTGGATGTTTCCGTGTTCCACTTTTTAAAGAAACGCACGGGCGAAAAAGCCTTGTGGGTGCGCAGTACGGGGTCGACTTTAGTATCGCAACTGATAGATAGTTACATAGTGCTATTTATTGCCTTTTATATCGGTGGCGATTGGAGTCTTGGGAAAGTAGCTGCAATAGGTACCAATAACTACATTTATAAGTTTGTTGTTGCCTTATTAATAACGCCGCTATTGTATGTAATTCATGCGTTGGTTGACAGGTATTTGGGTAAAGAACTTTCTGAAAAACTTCGCCACGATGCCCATCAAGCCTATTGATGCATCGGGCATGAAACCTGACGCTATTGATAATATTAAGGAGCTAGGTTATTAGCGGAAGGTTTTATTCCTGCCAACCCGACGGGCATAAAGCCCGCCATTTGTGTGGTGGCTCGTTCCAAATAAACCTACCGTTTTTTAAACCATGTAAGGATTTATTCCCGATTGCGCCCTCATGTTTAAACGCGCTTTTATACATTTGTGCTGCAACCTTATTATTATGATTAACCCTTTTGCCGCTGGAGCTAAGAAGTACTACACAAAAACTGTAACCGCTAATGAAACTGCAACGTTTGACAGTGGGCAGGTGCACCCCGTGTATGCCACCTTTGCACTTGGCAAAGATGCAGAATGGGCTTGCCGATTATTTGTGTTAGAAATGAAAGAGGCCGATGAAGAAGGTATCGGGACGTTTTTAACGGTAATGCACCACTCGCCTGCGTTGGTGGGCAGCGAAGTGGTTTTTGAAGCCGAAGTGGTGAAAATTGAGAAAAACGAAGTGGTTTGCAAATACACGGCCCGCGTGGGTGAACGTATTATTGCTACGGGCGAAACCGGCCAAAAAATTCTTAAAAAAGAAAAAGTAGAACGTTTGTTTGCTGCCTTATAAATCTTCTGTTCGACGGATTAAAATCCATCCTTTATAAAATTACAATGCGAAGCGGGACTTAAGTCCCGCTTCGCATTGCAATTTCTACAGAGCAGAATTTCAATCCTGCTAACTATCAGCACTTCTGTCTTTCTAAAAATTACCTATTGATAATCAATCACTAACAATCTTATTGTAATACTACTTGTCCACAAATCATAAAAAAATTGCGGAGTATTGTCTATAAAGTTTATATTATAAACAAATGTATGATGAAAAAATAAACAATTACCATCACGGACGTGGAGCACAAATCAACACGGCCAATAAATACCTTTCATCGCAATTGGTGCAAGAGCATTATGAGGGATTGGACGAAGATTTACCCACACAACACGTAACCGAGTTTTTTCACGAGTACCCTAAAAAGATTGTGAACAAACCCGAAAGCCCCGATACGCCTGCAATGTATTCGGTAAATCCGTACCAAGGCTGCGAACACGGCTGTATTTATTGCTATGCGCGCAATGCACACGAGTACTGGGGATTTTCAGGCGGGATTGATTTTGAAACCAAAATAATGGTGAAGCCTCACGCTCCTGCCCTGCTGCAACAAACGTTTGAAAACCCTAACTGGCGACCTGATGTGATTATGCTGAGCGGCAATACCGATTGCTACCAGCCTGCCGAACGGAAATACAAACTAACCCGGCAAATGCTTGAAATATGCCTGAGATACAAAAACCCTGTGGGGATTATTACCAAAAACGCATTAGTACTTAGAGATACTGATATACTGGCCGAAATGGCCAAACAACGGCTGGTAAATGTGCATGTAAGCCTTACCACCCTGAACGAGCCCTTGCGCCAAGCTATGGAACCCCGAACGGTTACGGGCAAGCAACGCCTGCGGATGATTGAAAAACTTACCGAAGCAGGCGTGCCCGTTGGGGTAATGACGGCACCCATAATACCGGGGCTAAACAGTGCTGAAATACCTACCCTTATTGAAGAAGCTGCCAACGCAGGTGCTTTGGGCGCGGGCTATACCATTGTGCGCCTAAACGGAATTATAGCTCCGCTTTTTACCGATTGGGTGCAGAAAAACTTTCCCGACAGGGCAAACAAAGTTTTGAAACTGATTAAACAATGCCACGCAGGTAAACTAAACGACAGCCGTTTTGGTACCCGTATGCGCGGCGACGGTAATGTGGCCGAAAGCATTGCGCAAATGCACACTGTGGCCAAACGAAAGTTTTTGGGCGACAGAATTTTTCCTGAGCTTGATATTACCTCTTTCCAACGTCCCGGCCAGTTAAAACTACTATAAATACCTACCCTATCAATTGCAAACACCCCGCCCCTTTGTGATACTTTGGGCGGGGTTATTTTTTATTAAAACTGCCCGAAATTTTTAAACGTTTCTATCGTAGGGTCTTTTCTGTACTTAATGGTATAACACAACCCCGCATATACCGAGGGGTTGTACATCCTGCGGTTAAAAAAAGTAAAAATATTATCGGTGCCCGCAAAAAACGGCCCTGCCTGTATAAAACCACCTATGGTAACAGTACTGGTGCGGGGAACAACACGCAATGGTATTCCGCAGGTTATATGCTCCATTTCTTTTCGCAGCAACGCATTAAATGCTGTGGGCGCATAAAAATTCTCCGCCTTTTTGGTACTGCGTAAGTTTTGGGCATAGCTGATATTAATAAACCATTGCCGGTTTATTCTGTAATCGCCTGTAAGCATTAATACCGCCGGCAGGTTTAATGCCGTATTTTTTTGTTCAGAAAGTACCCGTTCGTTTTTCTTTAACTCCCTTTCGTATTCCTCAGGGGTTGGTGCTCTTCGCAAATCAAGGGTAGATTGTGCTTCAAGCACCCTGTCTTGGGTATTTTTGCTTGATAGTTCCACCTTTCCCCAATCCAGCAGAGACACACCAATACGGTAATCGTATTTTATCAAATCCCTTTGTCTGAAATTTTTATTCCTGCCCTTGGGGTTCAACACCGTATAACGGTTGCGTAATCTATACGGACGGTGTTCATACACGATACCTGCATCAAGTCCCATTCCCGTACCTGCCGATACGGTACCCAAAACAAACGCCTCAGGTTTCTGAGCCAAGCTGTTTATATCGGTATTTATAATGCGATAACGAGAGAGTATGCTCACCTCATTAGTTGTAACATTGGCCTCAAACTGCGCTACATTTAACACGTATGCAAAGCGAGCAGTAATTTGTTTGACGGTAACGCCTATTTTTACCCGAGCCTCCCGCCTGTCATATACTACCATTGAAAGACCTGCGGCAACCTCGCGGTAACCCAGTACGCGTATATCGGTTTTATAATCAGTACCCTTGGGTACATACGGCGATTTCCTGTCTGTAAAAACAGGCATAATATTACTGGCCACCTCAACCACATTACCCGTAACCCGCTCACGGGCATACACAAATGCAGCTACTTTTGGTGTGATATTGAATTTAACCGACGGTAATAATACCTGTGTGTTCAGGTAAAACGAAGGAGTTGTTCTCTTTTTGGGTGCCTCCTCAAAATAGGGGGGCGAGTGATGGGGTTGTTGGTCGCGTTTGTGTTGTAAGGTTACAATTTGGTACAACGAGTACTTTAACTTTGAATGGATTAAGTTGTTTTCGAGTGTGAGCCCTGCGCCGGCAAGGTTAATACTTAAATAATCGGTACTGCCGGCTGCTAATGCCGGGTTGCTGAGTGTGCCGTAAATACCTGCTGTATTTGTTTGGCCGTAATTAATGAGGTTTTGAGAACATAATAATTTTGATAGGAAAAATACTCCAAGTAATAGTAGTGCCTTCATAATCAATCCCCTCCTTTTATATACAGATGTTGGAAGGATTACAAAAGCTGCTTACTCATAATTGGTATTTGTATAAAAATTAGTAAGGCCGCATCAAAACAGAGTTTCAATACGGCCCGGCACTTAAAATATTGGTTTATTGTTTGATGAAGCTCGTATAACTAAGTGTGTTTTTTTGCTGTACCGCTGCATAATAATGTCCCTGTGGAAGCTCATTTACCGCTATTCCTTGCATGGGCATGTAAGCGCCTTGCATTACTATTTTGCCCAAATTATCATAAATGGTTATTTGGACGGGCTCGTCATCAGGTATTTTAAAATATAATTGTTCGCTTACAGGGTTAGGATATGCCGTAACTGAAAACTCGTTTTCAGTTTCAACACTCAATCCCGGTTCGGTATACCTTGCAATTAAGGAGAAGTTTTGCCCGTCGATTGCTGAAAAATTACCCCCGATAATTAAGCTGTTCCCGTCTACACAAAAAGCACCTACCCCGTCATCAGGTGTAAACGGAGTTGAAAACACACCCCCTTTATATGTCAATATTCCACGGTTTGGGGTAAAAAAATCACCGCCCACCCACAACTTACCGTTATATACTTCAAAAGCAGTAATACGTTGGTCAACCGCTGCTTTTAAACCTTGCCAGCCGCCATTGTGCCATTTGGCCATATTTTCGGTTAGCTGTCCGCCTGCATTACTAAACCGCCCCCCGGCAAACAACGTATCACCCCACACCTCTAAAGCAAATACTTGCCCGTTCGTCCCGCTACCCAGTGTTTCCCATTGTGCGCCGTTCCATGCCGCAATATTATTCACTTCCAACCCGTTCACCGATTTAAACAGCCCTGCCACTACCAGCTTGCCATTGTATACTTTCATGGCCTGTATGCCCTGCAAATCAAAATTTGCAGTAGGTTCTACCACAAAACTATCCGCAAGATTTTCCCAACCGGTACCCGTCCATCGCCACAAAAAGGCCTTTGTACCACCGTTGCTCAATATCGTTCGTGTACCCACGTATAACTGGTTGTTGTACACTTCAAAACTACAAGCCGACTCTACCCCGCCTTTGGGGTCAACCCAAGTATAACCATCCCAAATAGCTATATCTTTAGTGGTAAACCCACCCGCTTGTGTAAAGCCGCCACACACAAAAAGCAGGTTATTGTATTGTTGAAATGCTGTTATAAACGGAAAAGTAATGCCTGATACACCGCCCTTCATTGAATTCCACCCGCTGCCACTAAAATTATATACGTGGTCTTTGGCAACCCCGCCGGGGGTAAAATAACCACCGGCATACAGTTTACCACCCATGGTTATTACATCATTAATATACACGCCGGCTATGCCGCTGCCAACTTTAGAAAGTGTTTGTGATTTGCCGAATACCACACACAGCATCAGCACTATTGTAAGAGTAATTGTTTTTTTCATTCGGGTATAGTTTTAATACCCAAACGGTATGCTACAAACGGGGGTTTAAACAAAAAGCCCCACTGCGTGGGGCTTTTATACTTGTTCAATACTTTATACGATAAAACGGATTGCTTATACAACCAAGCCGTTCATTTTTTATACGCTTAGTAGCTTTCTTTATCGTTGGGGAAATCACCCAACTTAATATCCTCGATATAACGCTCTGTGGCTACTTTAATATCGTCGTACAAAGTCATATAACGGCGTAGAAAACGGGGACTGAACTCGCGGGTAATGCCCAACATATCATGGCTTACCAATACCTGCCCGTCAACATGAGGGCCTGCACCAATACCGATAATGGGTACTTTAACGCTTTGAGCTACCTTTTGTGCAAGTTTTGCAGGGATTTTTTCAAGCACTATGGCAAAGCATCCCGCCTCAGCAAGCAAGTTGGCATCTTGAACCAATTTAGCCGCTTCGGCTTCTTCTTTTGCACGTACTTCAAACGTTCCGAATTTGTAAATGGATTGCGGGGTTAAACCCAAGTGACCCATTACAGGTACACCCGCTGAAAGAATACGCCTTACTGACTCCAAAATCTCTTCTCCACCCTCTAACTTAATAGCATGGGCACCCGCCTCTTTCATAATACGGATGGCACTGTTTAATGCTTCTTTGCTATTACCTTGGTAAGAACCAAAGGGTAAATCAACTACTACCAACGCACGAAACACAGCTCTAACCACCGACGCCGCATGGTATATCATTTGGTCGAGGGTAATAGGCAAGGTAGTCATGTGTCCTGCCATTACGTTTGATGCTGAATCACCTACCAACAATACATCAATTTTTGCTTCATCAAAAATTTTTGCCATGCTGTAATCGTAAGCCGTGAGCATACTTATTTTCTCACCCCTCTCCTTCATCTCCTGCAACACGTGGGTGGTTACCCTTGTTATTTCTTTGTATTTGTTGGTAGTCATAAAGAGTACAAATATAAGGCTATCCTATTCAGTAGTATCAGTTACGGTTTTCGTTATCAGGGAACCCTAATAACTAATCACCGATAACCAACCGCTTAGGCTTCCATCATTTCTAAGGCCTTTTTAGCTCCAAGATAGCGCTCAGCATCAAGGGCAGCCATACAGCCTGTTCCAGCTGCAGTTATGGCTTGTCGGTATACTTTATCTTGAGCATCGCCGCAGGCAAAAACACCTTCAATATTGGTGCGGGTGCTGCCGGGCACGGTTTTAATATAACCTTGCTCGTCTAAGTCAATAAAATCTTTGAATATATCGGTGTTAGGGGTGTGTCCGATGGCCACAAAAAAGCCGTCAATTTTCAGTTCGCGTTTTTCTCCTGTAACATTGTTTACCACAATGGCAGCTTCAACTACTTGTTGACCCACAATCTCTTCGGTTTCAGTATTAAACAACACCTCAATGTTGGGCGTATTCATTACGCGGTGTTGCATGGCTTTGCTGGCACGGAAATGGTCTTTACGCACCAACATATATACTTTCTTACATATTTTGGCTAGGTAACTGGCTTCTTCGCAAGCAGTATCACCTGCTCCAACTATCACTACGTCTTTTCCACGGTAGAAAAACCCGTCGCAAACAGCACAAGCACTCACACCGCCACCCATGTTTTTAAGATGTTCTTCGCTGGGCAATCCCAACCATTTGGCCGATGCACCCGTAGCAATAATCACGCTTTCAGCCAAGATGGTTTTGTTATTATCCACCACCACTTTGCGGGGATATACCGAAAAATCAACCGAAGTAGCCATACCAAAACGAATATCAGCACCCAAACGTGTGGCTTGTTGCTTAAACAACTCCATCATGTGCGGGCCTTCAACACCCGTTGGGAAACCGGGGTAATTTTCAACCTCGGTAGTAATGGTAAGCTGGCCGCCGGGCTGCATTCCTTCATACATTACGGGTTTCATATCAGCACGGGCAGCATATATAGCCGCTGTATAACCTGCGGGGCCTGAACCTATGATAAGGCATTCTACGTGTTCGGTATTTTCAGTACTCATGTCCTAAACAACTTCTATTTTATTTTTGGCAAAGATGGGCAAATTTCTTACCAAGGAGTTAATATTCCAACTTTGTGTAGCAAAAATCCCTTTTTGTGCCATTAGGGAGCCTATATTGATTTTTCGCCGCGTATCTTTGTATCTACATTTGACTTGCGTATGGAAACTCATTCTACTGAAAACAAATCTTCTAACTTTTTTTCAAGGTTTTTGAAAAAAAACTTTCTGACAATTTTTCTTTTGCTTGCTTTAGGCGGAATGTATTTATGGGGAAGTTTCAAAATTAAAAGTATCACCCGTGAGCACGAGGCCGAAACCGTTAGACTGATTGAAATGTATAACCGGAAGATAGACAGCGTTGCGCTTGCAAACGTGCAACTTTCAGTGAAAGCATTCGGGTGGGCGGTCCGTGGTGAGTTGATGCGGGGTAACATGGAAAACATTGACCAACTGCTGAATAGTTTTGTGAAAGAAAACAGTATCGAACAGGCTGATCTTGCTGACCCAACTACTCAAAAGATTATTAAATCTACCAATAAAAAAGACGAGGGCACAGCAATCACCAACCCTGCCGTATTAGGCACTGATAGACAAATTACTCAATCCCACGATAACTTAGGTTACACCATTATCAACCCTGTAATGGGGCTGGATAGTAAGATTGGTATATTGGTAGTTCGGGTAAAAAAATAACCTTTTATTCTTTTACAAACTTTTGGGTATAACTCCCTTTAGTATCCACCGCCTGAATAATGTAAAGTCCTGCGGGCAATGCCTGCAAAACCAACACATTAGTATTTTGGACTGATAATACCTCACGTCCCTCACTGTTGTATATGGTAACGCGGTCATACTCGCTGCCGTTGCCTATAGTAATGGATTCTTTTGCAGGGTTGGGATAAACCGCCAACGATTTTTGTTGTTGGTTTGATACCGAAGTAACCACGCTTTCAATGGGCAATCGCCATACACCCGCACCTGAACCCGCAAACAAAAACGAATCGCTTTGATGGAATACGTTTACCACCAATCCTTCAATGTTTTTAATGTAATTCCATTGCATCGAGTTGGTATCCCTGAACATAAATCCTGATGTGGTTGAGGCATACATACGGTTTTTTGTGAGCGACAACGAATTGGCAAACGTTACTCCGCCCAAGTAATAATGGCGGGGCCACACTAAACCATCGTCAGAAATATGGGTATCAATCCCGATTTTCAACCACAACGTGCCGTTTACCCTGCGGATAAAAAATACTTCGCGCCGCGGGATATTGGCAGGGTTTACAATGGTAAACGAAAACCCGTCATTATCTGATGAATAAATACCGCCTGTTGTACCTGCATACACAATACCGTTATCAAAATACAAATCGGTATAATCATACGGAGTAATGTTATCAGCATACTTCACCCATACTTCCCCGCGGTTGGGGCTGCGGTAGATACCGCCTTTGGTAAGAGCAAACAACTGATTGCCTATTTTTAACAACCGTAAAATACTTTTATTGCCCAACCCATTGTTTGATGGTTCCCACAAAAGGTTATTGCCTGCTATATAAACTCCGCCGGTATCAGTGCCCACAATCAGCCTATCAGGATAAGTAGTAAAACAGTTGATAATAGGCCAACCCACATTGCCTACTTCTAACCAATTGTCAGTTGATTTTTGAGTTCTAAACAGCTTACCAAACGCCGTTGTGTACACAAACCCGTTTTGCTCTTCAAGATTGGTAATGGTAGCAGTAAGCAATTCATTGTTCATGGGCTTCCATGTAACGGCGGCAATACTTCCTCTAAGCAGCCCGTGTTTTTGAGTGCCTGCAAACTTAATAGCCGCAGGGGTACTAAGTACTGCATTCACCGTCATTGAAGAATCGATATTAAATTCCCAATCCAGCATCCAAGTTCTTCCCGTATCAAAACTCTCGTACAATCGGTAGGTATTGTAGGCTATCAGCATCCCTTTATGAGCCGTTATTCCGGTAATATTTTTCACCGTAGTGTCAACCGTCCAGTTAGTGCCGTTATTTCTCGACATCCAAATATTTCCACCTGCCAAAAACAGGGTACTGTCTATAATTTCTAATTGAGCGCATTGACTGCAACTGCCTGCAATACTCACGTTTTGCCAGCTTTGCCCACCATCGTCCGATTTAAACAACCCCGCATTGTAGGTCAACGCCCAAAACCTTGTGCCATCGGTTTCCAAATCCAGTATGTTATTGTCCAGCATCCCGTTATTGGCTTTGTCCCAGTTCAAACCGTCGTCGGTTGAGCGAAATACACCGTAACTTGCCGTTGCAGCCATCAATACTCCGTTGGCTGAGGCAAAAGAGGTGATGGGTTTTTCAATGGGCAAACCTTTGTTAATAGCCGTCCAACTGTTGCCTTTGTCGGTTGATTTATACACACCCCGCAACGTAGTGGCAACCAGCAAACCGTTGTGGTAACTAAGCGAATAAACGGTAAAAGTATTTACCCCGTTGTTGGTGGCTTCCCACGGTGAAAAAGGCTGGTTAGATGCCCTGAAAACACCGCTGTTTGCAGTACCTATCCACACAAGGGTATCATTGGTGGCAATGCAAGTAACGGTGCCCGCCGGACCGTAAAAATCGGGTACGGGGCCTTTCATCCGTTGCCACTGAGCACTTGCAAAGGTGCTTGCCATGCAAAACAGCAGCAAGGCATATAAACGGTATAGGTGTTGCATAGGTCAGTAAAAATAAGGCTTTTACTAATAAGACCGTTAATACGCCCAAAAAGCTGTACCAACTTTTGTTTTTTTACAATTAATTATCAAAAAACTTGTCATTATGACCGAAGAGAAGAACCTTATTACAAATGTGTTAGCAAAGCGGAAAAGGGCTTCCCGTCATTGCGAGGTCTCCCGAAGCAATCCCTGACCATACATACAAACGGATTGCTTCAAAACCCAAAAGCGGTTTTTCGCAATGAACTGTGTTAAAAAACAAGTAAAAAGTTATATTTCTTTGTAAATTATTTCTTTTGTAGCGATAGCAAAAGCTTGTCTTACTAGTTTATTCACCACAGCTATGAGGGCTACCATTTTTGGTTTTCCTTTCTCCACTAACCTTTCATAAAGTTCTTTACAGGCTTTGTTATACTTTACCGCCGACCATGAACACAGGTATAATATTGCCCTGATGCTACTCGCTCCCATTTTGGTTATTTTGGCTTTCCCCCTGACGCTTTTCCCTGATTCATAAATACGTGGACAAACCCCTAAATACGAACATAGCTGTTTGGCTGTTTTGAACTTTGTAAAACCATTACTAAGGGCTATCAACAAAAGAGCTGCCTTTTTTCCTATTCCGGGTATGGTTTGAAGGTTTTGATGTATTTGCCTATGATACTCCTGTATCAACCCCAGCATTTCTTTCTCCAGTTGCTCTTGCTCATCACTATTGGTTTGTAGTGAAGCGTCTATGCTTCGCAAGGCTGCCTGACTCCTAACAGGACAACATTCCAACGCTTCTTTCTGACGCTGTAAGGCACTTTGTTGTTTTTTGAGTTGATTGGTTACTGCCTGCATTTGTTTTAACTCCAACATATAGGCTTTTGGAGGTTCCCAAGTATCAGGTTGCTCTGCTTTCCCATATTCGGTTATCATTTGGGCGTCTTTCTTGTCTGTTTTTGCACGCACCATCCGCATCTGACAAAACCTGCGGATAACAAGTGGGTTCACTACGCTAACCTGTATCCCTTCCTTGTGAAGAAAGAAGGCCAACTGTAAGTAATAGTAACCACTGGCTTCCATCACTACTAAAGCATCGGAAGGTAAGAGTCTGATCAACTCTTTAAACTCTTTGGGGGTATTAGCAAACTGATGATGCTGATAGCTGATTTCTCTAGGTAGGGCTACATCAAAGTAGTCTTTGGATATATCTACCCCAACATACTGTTTGATAGTTTTCATAACTTTGTTATTGAACTGTAAATGTTGCGGAAGAATGCTGCTTTGTTTCTTATCAATCCTTCATTCAGGCTCATAGCCTACTGAACTGTCCAAGATAATAAAGCAGGGGGTAAAGGGACTAACATTGCGAACGGTTTAATAACCAATGACGAGAAGAGTCTTGTTCTTTACCCATTCTTCTGCAATTAATAACTAAAGATAGATAATCCTTTAATTACTTCTCAAACATAGGATGACGATAGACGAGCAAATGTGCGGTTGCTTCCCTGAGCTTGCCGAAGGGTGCTGTAAGGCAAGCGTGAAGGGTAAGGAGTGATTAAGGGAGGTGTTCAAACGGATTGCTTTGTCAGCCGAAGACGGCCTCCGCGCAATGACGATAGTCGAGCAAACGTGCAGTTGCCTCCCAAACCTGCCGAAGGGTGCGGCTGGCGTCATTCTCAACTTGATTGAGAATCTGTGCGGAGGGAAAACAACTTTAATCATAATAAACGTTACTAAATATAAGGCACAAGCGGCACGCCTGCACCAGTAGGGTTTTCGACCACCCCCGCCCCCTCCTTTTCCTTACGCAACCCAACACAAGGAGGGGAGCCTGCACACAAGCCATTTACAGACGACCGTTAATAAAAGTAATCTGCGAATTTGAAATTGGCGAGCCGGTGTGGCGGTTTCCCTCCTTGGGTAGGCGGTGGGTTGTAAAGGAGGGACTAAGGGAGGTGTAAAAACGGATTGCTGTGTGGCTGGCGTAATTCTCAACTTGATTGAGAAGCTGTGCGGAGGGGAAAATAACTTTAATCATAGCAAACGATACAAAAATACATGGTAAAAGTAGGACACTTTCGCCAGTGGGTGAAAAACCATATAACACATGTTGACGGCTGACACAATTGTTATGAGACGCTTCCTTTATTAAATGTTTAAAAGGTAAAGCAAACTCCTAATATGTTTTTGATATTAAATCTTTTATATTTGAAATTGCTATTACGGAATATATATAATTAATAATTTATCAAATGATTGCTCAATTTGAAGAAAAGATGTATGAAAGCTATTTCAATACTGAACTAGCTGCTTTATCAGATGTTTATTTTCCAATTGGGCAGGCTATGGAGGGATTGCTAGGTTTCGACTCTGCGGCGTTATCGTCAAATCCTATTTTATGGCATCATTTTAATATTTTAAACCCTTATTCAGGAATTTCTTCACGTGAATTTGAAAGGATTTTAAACATCGAATTAGATAGTTTGCACCAAATACAAGCTAATATTTTATTTCAATATAAAAGGCCAGAGTACATTAAAAAAAGAAATGGAAAGGAATGGCGTCATTGGAATACCCCCTATTACAGATATGATATTTATAAAGAGCAACATGACACGCTGGTAAAGATACATAATGAGTTAGGAAATAGCGTTTTAGTATTGTATGCATCTCCCGCGATTCACCTTTGGGATGATTTAATTGACAAACATAGAAATAATCAAATTATTGAGTTCTCAAATTTCCAAAAATGTAACCAATTAAATGGGCATTACAAAAACACATATTTATCTGCTGGTAATCATTCTATCGCCTGCAGTGACCCAAGAGAAATTGAAAAAATAAACTTAAAAAATGAATTAGAAGCAATGAGGAGAAATCAGAATGAATTTGACGTAAGCAATAGAGATTTTATAATTGAAAGTAGCAAAAAAATCATTGAAATAGCTTATCAACACCCATACTTAGGGAAAATTCTCAAAAACGTTATTGAATATGACTCAGAAAGGTTTATTAATTATCCTTTAATTAATAGTTTCTTTATGATGACAGTTTTAAGACGAATTTTTGGTATACAATGGGTAATTAAACTGTAAAGTTTACCCACTCCACAGGCTGACTGGCCTCACACTTGTAGCCTAAACATCTGAGCGTACGCTTTAAATAAAACCCTTCCCACAGATTCTAGCCTTCGCTGGAATGACGGCCTGCGCACTTGCATCAATCTAAGCATTTCGGCAATTTCAAATCTCAAATTTGCAATCCCAAAATCTTTTAATTAATACGAAAAGATCCTGAAACAAGTTCAGGATGACACAAGCTTCACCCTGACATCCGGCATCACACATCTAACATCAGTCCTCCTTAGTTCATACGCACATCCATCGGTATGTCGTTTTTCTTTACAAATCGCAGCCAATCTTTATCGGGGGTTACGCGATATTGCTTGCTAAACAAATTCACACGCATTCCTTTTTCGGTATCAAATACGTTAATGCACAGTTGCGCGCCTTTTTCTTTGTGTACAAATTGCTGTAAACCTGTTACCAGCTCATCACCAATATTACGCACATCAAGGTTCAGCACAATAGAGCGTATCATTTTTTCTTTAATATCGGCCAGCAACTCTACTTTGGTGATTTTAAACTCCACCTCGGTGCTGTCCTTAGGCCATTCGCGGGTTTGTGCCTTACCGCGGATAAACAAAAAGTATCCGTTTTGGAAATAGTTTTTAAAATCCATGTATTGAGGGCCAAACACCCGTATCTCATACGAGCCGCTAAGGTCGTTCAGCGTAAAGCTACCCCACGGTTTGCCCGTTTTGGTCATGCGTTCCTGCGCACCGCTCACAATCCCACCGATAAATACATCGCGACCCTTTAATTTATCAAGGTCGTTCAGTTCACTCACGCGGTTTTTGCACAGGTATTCCATTTCAAAGCGGTAATCGTCCAGCGGGTGCCCGGTAAGGTACATACCCACCACTTCCTTTTCCTGCTCCAGCTTTTCAAACAAGCCCCAAGGCTCGCACTGGGGTATTTTTGGCTCTGAAAGCGTAATGGCGCTGCCCGCCCCAAACAACGAAGCCTGCGAAGCCGCATCGTTGGCCTGTGCATTGGCACCGTATTTTATAGCTTTTTCAAGAATGTTACTGTCTTCACCGTCCAACTTATGGAAATACTGGGCACGGTGGGTATTGTCAAAACCGTCAAAAGCTCCCGCCTTTGCCAGCGATTCAAGCACCCGTTTGTTTACTGATTTTAAGTTGCTGCGTTTGGTTAGCTCAAAAATGCTTTTATAGCGTCCGTTGGCTTCGCGCTCGTTAATCAGTTCAACCGCTGCTACCTCGCCCACACCTTTAATAGCTGACAAACCAAAGCGTATCTCACCCTTGTTGTTTACCGAAAAACGGAGCTTACTTTCGTTTACATCGGGACCCAACACACTTAGTTTCATGCGTTGGCATTCTTCCATGTAAAAGGTAATATCGTCAATGTTATTCAGGCTGTTCAGCGTAGCTGCCATAAATTCGGCAGGATAGTTGGCCTTCATAAAGGCGGTATGAAACGCCACAATGGCGTAACAAGCCGCGTGTGATTTGTTGAACGCGTATTGGGCAAATGCTTCCCAATCTTCCCAAATTTTGGCCAAAACAGTTTCGTCCATGCCGCGCTCTTTAGCACCGTTGATGAATTTTTCTTTCATCTTCAACATGGTTTCTATCTGCTTCTTACCCATCGCTTTTCGCAGGGTATCGGCCTCGCCTTTGGTAAAGCCAGCCATTTTTTGCGCCAAAAGCATTACCTGCTCCTGATACACCGTAATACCATAGGTTTCGCGCAAATCCTCCTCCATTACAGGATAAGGAATTACCACTTCTTCAAGCCCGTGCTTACGACGTACATAGTTAGGAATGTACTGCATGGGACCCGGACGGTACAAGGCGTTCATGGCAATCAAATCGCCAAACTTATCAGGTTTCAGGTCGCGCAGGTATTTCTGCATCCCGTCACTTTCAAACTGAAACACCCCTACGGTTTCACCGCGTTGCAATAGTTCGTAGGTTTTAAGGTCGGTTAGTGAGATTTCGTCGGGGTTAATATCCACGCCGTGACGCTCGCGAACCAGTTGCATGGCATCTTTAAGAATGGTAAGGGTTTTCAACCCCAAAAAGTCCATCTTAAGCAAACCCGCCGATTCTACCACGCTGTTATCAAACTGGGTAACCAGTAACTCGCTGTCCTTGCCTGTGGTAACGGGTACGTACTTGGTTAGGTCGTCGGGAGCAATAATTACCCCGCAGGCGTGTATGCCCGTATTACGCACTGAACCTTCTAAAACGGCCGCCTGCTTCAACGTTTGGGCAGCAAGGTCGGTTCCGTCGGCAATGCGGCGCAATTCCATTGCATTATTGAAATCGTCGCCTGATAAAAGATCTTTTAATTCTTTGTCTGATGAGAATATCACCTTGCGCAAGTCTGACGCAGGCATCAGCTTGGCCAAACGGTCGGCATCGGCCAACGGTAAATCCAGTACCCTTGCCGTATCGCGGATGGATGACTTGGCGGCCATTGTGCCGTAGGTAATAATCTGGGCTACCTGACCTTGTCCGTATTTATCTACTACCCATTTAATTACACTATCACGACCTACGTCATCAAAGTCAATATCAATATCAGGCATCGATACACGATCGGGGTTCAAGAAACGCTCAAACAGCAGGCCGTAGGCAATCGGGTCAAGGTTAGTAATACCGATACAATAGGCTACCGCAGAACCCGCCGCAGAACCACGCCCCGGACCTACCCATACGCCCATTTTACGTGCCTGGCTGGTAAAGTCTTGTACAATCAAAAAGTAACCGGGATACCCCGTTTTTTTGATAATATCCAACTCAAAATCAAGGCGTTCGCGTATTTCGTCGGTTATTTCATCATAACGCTTCTTTGCTCCCTCATAGGTAAGGTGGCGCAGGTAATCATCCTGATTTTCAAACTCTTTGGGAATTTCAAAAGCAGGAAGCAGGGGTTTACGGCTCAATTCAAACTGTTCTACCTTATCCACAACCTCTTGTATGTTGGTAATGGCCTCAGGAATATCGGCAAACAGTTGCTTCATTTCTTCCTGCGTTTTCAGGTAAAACTCATCGTTGGGCATCCCCCAACGGAAACCACGGCCACGACCAACGGGGGTACTTTTCAGCTCCCCTTCTTTCACACACAATAAAATATCGTGCGCTTCAGCGCCGGCTTTTTCGTTGTAATACGTGTTGTTGGCCGCAATGTATTTGATGTTGTACTTGGCTGCAAACTCAAGTAACACTTGGTTCACGTGGTTTTCCTCGTCTAAATGGTGACGGTTCAACTCAATGTAAAAATCATCCCCAAACTCACCGTGCCACCATTTCACAGCCTCTTCGGCCTGTTTGGTACCCACGTTCAGTATCAGGTAGGGTATCTCGCCCGTTAGGGAACCCGAAAGGGCTATCAGGTTTTCTTTGTACTGTTTCAGTACGTCTTTATCTATACGGGGTACATAGTAAAACCCGTCTTTAAAACCAATAGAGCTAAGTTTAGCAAGATTGGTATAACCGTCTTTGTTTTTGGCCAGCAATACTTGCGTAATACTGTGGTCTTTGGTCGTCTTATCCCTGTGGTCGCGAGCCAAATACAACTCACAGCCCACAATGGGCTTGATACCGTTTTTAATGGCCGTTCCCACAAAATCAAACGCACTGTACATATTACCCAAATCGGTAACAGCAATGGCAGGCTGTTTGTCTTCCACTGCTTTTTTCACCAGTTGCTTTATCTCGCTGGTGGCTTGCAATACGCTAAACTGGCTGTGTACGTGCAAGTGGGCAAAATAAACATCGTGCAGGTTATGCTCCCCTGCGAGTATAATTGGTTTGGACGGGGTTGCCGGCTTCTCGTGGCTGTCTTCAAAATTACCCAGTTGAGCCAAAATGCTGCCTTTCACATCCTCCAAATGCACCATGATGTCGGTGGCTACCCGCACACCGTCGCGGCGTATCACCCCCAACTCCAGCAGTTTAAAAAAGCTGCGTGCAGATACTTCAACGTCGGCAATGGCGTTGTGGGCACTGTCGAACCCGTGTCCAAACAGCTTTTGGTGCAGCTCTTCAAGTTTGGGGTATTTAAAACCTCCCCTGCCGCCCGGTATGGCACAATACTCAATCGTTTCGGTAACCGTGTCTATTACTTTCTTTTGGGTAAGTTTTTCAGCAAAACCCTTGCGCAAAAACTCGCAGCCCATCACGTTGATATCAAACTCAATGTTGTGGCCTACCAAATAGGTGCTTTTATCTACCGCCTCTTCAAACTCACGCAATACGTCGTTTAGCGGGATACCGTCATTTGTAGCTTTTTCAGTAGATATACCGTGTATTTTAAAAGCCTCGTAAGGCACGTCAAACCCTTCGGGGATGATAAGATGACTTTTGGCTTCTATCAAATAGCCTTTATCATCGTGCAACTGCCACGCAATTTGTATGGCACGGGGCCAATTACTAAAATCGGTAAGCGGGGCGTTTTTATCACGGGGAAGGCCGGTGGTTTCGGTATCAAATATTAGGAACATGGGAGCGATTTGCTATTTAAGGTTGTCTATCAAGTCAACGGACGGCTGTCAACAGTCAACTGTATTTTAACCGTGGACTGTTGACCGCCGACTATGGACTCAACACGACTTCAAAATTAAATTACAATGAGGGCAAAACATTGTTTGTTGAAAAGTCGCATATTTGCCCGCGCAGCGTATGAAGAAGATATGGAAATATTTACAAAGTTACTTTAAAGAGGAGGTAAAACCTGCTTATTTTATCTGTGTAGCTTTATTGGTGGCCGTAGGGGTATATGTTGAATATACCTATGATATCGAGAAAAACTACGTGCATATTTATTACGGAAACTCCCCCAAATATGTGTTGGCAAGCGCCATTATGTACGGCATTCCGTTTGTGGGTAGCTACCTATTATACATTGTTTTTTATAAACGGTACGATTTGCTTAAAAACCGTGGCTTTTTAGGGCTGCTGTTTTTTGCATTGATTGTGTATAGTTTCCGCAGCGGATGGTTTGGCTACCGCATTTGGGTGCAGAATTATACCTCGCCCGAAAATTTTTACTACGCTCAACGCACCTTTAACCAAATTGCCCAAGGTCTGCTAATTTTTATACCTGTGCTGTTTTATTGGTGGTTTGTAAACCGAAAGGAAATGACATTGTACGGTTTCAAAATTAAAGGGGTGGATTTGAAGCCCTACCTGTGGATGCTGCTTTTTATGATACCGTTGATTACCTGGGCCAGCTTCCAGAACGATTTCCTGGATATGTACCCCGTGTACCAACGTATCATTCCCGAAGGGTTTAGCACTACGATGGGTGTTTTAAAGGTGTTTTTGTTTGAAACCTGCTACGGGTTTGATTTTGTAATGACTGAGTTCTTTTTCCGCGGCTTTTTGATACTTGCTTTTGCTAAATATGTAGGACGGGGTTGTGTACTGCCAATGGTAGCCTTTTATGTATTTATACACTTTGGCAAACCGTTGGGTGAAACCCTTAGTTCTTTTGGCGGAGGATTAATTTTAGGGGTTATCGCCTACGAAACTAAAAGTATTGTGGGAGGTATCATTGCTCACTTAGGCGTGGCTTGGATGATGGAAACGGGCGGCACCTTCGGGCGGGAGTTGAATTTGGGGGAGTGATTTTTTTGATGTTAGATGTGTGATGTCGGATGCCGGTATGGGAATAGTATACTCCGCTCACTTATCAAAATAAACCACCTTTAGTTTTATGTACTGGCGGTTATCGGCTTCGGTTTTATAGCCACACATTCGGAATATCTCATTATCAAGGGGTAGGATAGTCATCACCAATTCTGTATCCGAGATCCAAAATGCATCCTCTATAGGCACAAAACTCCTAAACCCAACTGTAATATGGCGAGTAAGCCGTAAACTATCCCCTATTGAAGACAATGTTAACATCGTCCCATACGTCCTTTCAGCCTCGTAGTCTACTTCTTCATAAAAATCAATTACAAATTTTCCGTTTGGAGAAATGATTGGTTCGCCTGCTGTAAACTCGGTTTTTGCACCCGTTGTTTTATCAATCAAAAAATACCCATTGTAAAAAAAGCTTTCCCAACAAAGCAGGTATTTATTGTAACGGGTTATTTCACCAACAAACCTCTCTGATGAACCATATTCGTGCTTCTCTGCATTGATTAAAACCGAATCTTTACCATTGTTCAGATAGATGTAAAACTTCCCTACCAGTTTCGTTTCTATATCGTCTTGATGCTCTTCCCATCGTATTATAGTTCTGATAGAGTCTGTTAGATTACTTATCTGATAGGGACTTTTCACCTCATTTTTTATAATTCCCGAATCAACTGCTTCAATACTTATGAAATACTTCAAAGTATCCAACCTTCGGTCATTATGGTTTATATCCTTTTCTATTGAGCCATCATTGTGGGTATACATTACTCCCAGCATGTGTTCATAGTAAACATAACAACCACAATTTGCAGAATCAACCGGTACATCGTAGCCTTGGTTGTAGTAAAAATTATAAACTATCTGGTTTTTATCTATTCTGTCTCCGTTTTCTAATGAAAGAAAGTCATAGTCTTTTATCAATGATATAGGCAGTTTATCTAGGTAGGGTTTAAGATATATTGAAGGTGTATAACCGATTAGTTCTTCTTCTTCGAGGTCAGCTGGGTTATCCTTAAACGAAACTTTAAGCCATTCAAACATTATCTTTTTTCCCTCCAAAACTGTTTTCCCCGATTTGCCTGTGTTCTCAACTACCCTTACCAAATCGCCCACCCTTAATTTTAGAACAGGTGTGCCCAAAGCCTGTTTTTCATAAATAGCTGCCTTTTCATTAACAGCGTACAAACATTTATGCTTCACCTGCGCCGAAAGCGAAAGGCTTACTAAAAAGCAAAAAAATAATACTGCTTTTTTCATTTTGCTCGTTTCGGCTTTAACGCTTTTCCCTCATAAGCTACCGTCAACGCATCTTTCAACAAATCAGGTGGTACAGTGCTTAACTCTACAAACGTGGCACCGGCAAGTCCCCACTTGTTGGGAACAGGATAAATAACTGCTTTATCGTAAACGGTAAACACCGATTGATCTTCGGGTGAAAGCATCAGGCAAGCACGGTTGTTTGCGATATCTAACGTGGCAAATATTTTTTTATTTACCCTAAACGATGCTTTTTCAAAATGGGGAAGTTCAACTGCATCAGGCAGTGCTAACGACCATTGTCTCAGTTCTTCAGGGGTTACCATGTATCAAAGATAGCTAACAGGGTATGATTTATGCAGACACTATTTTTCTTAAATTTGAGATATGATTGCTGATTTCAGAAAAGTTGACTTGGATACGCTAAAAGACCTCCCTTCAGGAAAAACACCGCTGTGGGGCAGTATGACGCTGCAACACATGGTGGAACATCTTACGGATACCTTCAGGATTGGCAACGGAACAATGACCGTGGGTGTAGTGACTCCCGAAGACAAGGTTGAAAAACTAAAACGGATTGCCTTGTTCAGCGATCGTGAGTTTCAGCAAAACTTTAAATCACCCATTTTACCTCCCGAACCTATCCCCTACCGCACGGCAAGCATGGATGATGCGGTGAATACTTTAAAACACGAGATTGAAAAGTTTGAGCAGCATTACTCAACTGATAAAACAAGAAAAGAAAACCACCCTGTGTTTGGTGCGTTAACTTACGATGAATGGGAGGCTTACCACAACAAGCACTTCACCCACCATTTCAAACAATTCGGATTGATATAATCTCTTCTTTTACAAAGAGACAGTCTTCGGCTGACTAAGCAATCGTTTGTAAATATCCCTTAGTCCCTCCTTACCAACCCACTAACCACTCAAGGAGGGAACGCTCCGCACACGGCCAGTGTGCTGGCATTCCCCCTACAAAGGGGGAACACAAGGGGGTGTCGGGCAGTTTTGTTGCAGCCGCACCCTTCGACAGGCTCAGGGTATCACCCGCACGTTCGCTCGATTATCGTCATTGCGCGGAAGCCGTCTTCGGCTGACAAAGCAATCTGTTTGTAAATATCCCTTAGTCCCTCCTTACCAACCCACTAACCACTCAAGGAGGGAACGCCCCGCACACGGCCAGTGTGCTGGCATTCCCCCTACAAAGGGGGAACACAAGGGGGTGTCGGGCAGTTTTGTTACAGCCGCTCCCTTCGGCAGGATCAGCATTGCAGGCGCACTTGCCCTGTCATGCTGAGTGATAGCGAAGCATCCTATATCACCTTGTTAACACATTTGTAATAAGGTTCTCCCCTGCGGTCAGAATGACAAATTAAACGTATCACCCTATATCAAAAAAGGGCAGTCTCTTTATAGAGGCTGCCCTTTTATTTATAAACTCTGAAACAGAATTAGTTACCTGTTTTAATCAGTTTTTGGGTAAATACCCCGCTATTGCTTTGTACTTGCACCATGTACACACCATCGGCCATGCCTTGCAAGCTTACTTTGTGGGCTACAAACTCAGTAGCCGAAAGTTGACGGTTATACACCATTCTGCCGTTATAGTCAAAAACGTTAACGGTAGCATTGTCTGCGCTCGGTAAGTTAATATCCAACCAAAACTCCCCTGTATTGGGGTTGGGGAATACTGTAACCGCAGGGTTGCTAGCAGTTTCTTCAACGCCCAATGTATATCCGGTAGTAAAGTTTTGTATGATTGATGAGCCCCAATCGGTACCAAAGTTTTTAACGACTTGTCCGTTGCTGGCCCTCCTGATAAACAACTGTCCGGTACCTGCATTGGGATTAGCCCAAAAGCCCAAACCATCACCGCCTGCATCCAGCATTTCAAACGTATAGCAGCCGTTCACAAGGTTCAAGGTATCTTGATACAAAGTGGCGTTTGCCAATCCTGATTTTGAGTACACTGTGTTTCCGTAGTGGTCTTTAATAGTATAGCTGCTTTCATTACCGCGGTTGTTGGTACGCAACCACACAATAATTTGGTTAGGGTACACAGGGGTGTTTGCAAACTTGGTATTACGTTGGTTGTTAAACGTTACTTCATCCACTTTGCCGTTTACTTTGGCAATCACCATTTCAAAATCAGTAGTAGGAGTACTTACTGTATAGTTAATGTTAGTGCCCATTTTAATCTCGGCTGTTTGGTGCGGAGCCAGGCTACCGTTCCAAACGTAGGTATTGCGCGTACCGCCCTTAGGGCCGAAGGAGAACTCGATATTTTTAATGGTATCACCGCCGTTGTTTTTAACTTTTACTAACGGATAATCGCACACGGGGTTGATACGGGCATAGCGCAACGTATTATTGGGTGCCATCACTTCTTCAAGCGAAGCATCGGTGTCAAAGTTATTCTCTTTGTACAAAAACAATGCTCCCGATATAATGTACGATTGATTGCTGTTCCCTTGATTGGTATAGCTTTCCATATCCAAATCAATAGTAGCATTACTGTTGGCAGTAATGTATGGAGTTACGTCGTAATCATAAGGCCATACTTCAGCACCGGGGCACCAGTTGCTACGGTCGTACACCCAAGTACCTCCTTGCGGATAAATAGGGTTTTTACCGCAGTTGTCGCGCCAAATCACTTTTTGGAAGCGGGTTTGTCCGCCTACTTTCAAATAGTGTTCTTTTTGGCAAAACTCCGCACAGTTATCCGCGCCGCCAAAACCATGTCCGGTTTGTATAATGCGAACAACCGCTTGTTTCATTTGAGCATCAATAGCCACGTTGCGAGCCACTAAAAAGTTCTCAATAGATGGGTTAGCACCGTATGCAGATGAGCCGTTCCACAACGGAATCACTTTATAGCACTCACGAGCAGGTGTACCTTCCACAAATTCAAAATCAAGGGTAATCGTAAACCCGTCCTGATAACCGCTGTAGTGGGCACGTATTTCAACGCTGTCCTTCAATAAGCTGGCGTAGTCGGTTACATCAAACGTATAAGTGTATTGCCATGTAGTAGGCACGCCCCCGTTGTATGGTGTAATAACGCGACCTAACTCAAAGTTATCAATCACTTCAAACACCTCGTAGTAGTTATAGTTTTTGCGCTTTAACAGTGCATCGTACCCAACATACACCGAGTCAATTTTGGCTCCAGTAGTGTCAAAAACAGGCTTGTAATAATCCCCCGCCCACCCGAAAATACTTTGGGTAATGGTTAACGGAGTTAATGAATCGCCATAAATATCAATCTTAAGAGTATCATTCGCAGTACTGTCGGTAGTTTTAGTAACTGCATTGAAGGTGTATTTATAAGTAACCGTTGTGCTATACCTTAACGAATCTTTAGCAACACCGCCCACCTTAAAATTAGGGGTTTGTTTAAGGGTACTGTCCATTTTGCCGGTGCGGTGCCTTAATTGTACTTGGGTAGTGTAATCCCACTCGCTGCAACCACCCGTTGGGCAACCCAACGTGTAGTGCATCAAAATGCGGTTAAATGTTTTAGAAGCATCCGGGAATTTTGCCTTACGGTCGAAATTACCGTACCAATTCATGTGCACTTTATCGTGGCTTTTTACTTTAATAGTATCGCCGGGTGCGGCTTTAAGAAACGAAATGCAAAGGATAGCATAGCTGAGTAATAAAAACTTACGCATATTATGTGATGGTTAAGAGATGGCAATATTACAGCTTTTAATTGCTTTGATGAAATAGTTATTACCCAAAACTCCCTTTGCTTATTTAGAGTTTATCCTGCTAAATTTGTTGTAGTAATTCACCCCATATTACCTGTAAGAATGCAACGTAATACTTATTTGTACATTAGTTTAATGCTGTTGGCTTTGGCTGCTTGTAAAAACAATACACAAACCACCCAAACGGCCGACACCGCCTCTAATGATTCTGCTTCTTCTGCACCGGCAATAGTGCAACACAATTTTCCCGAAGCTCCTGTGAGGGACAGCCGCGACACTTCTTTTAAACTAAACGGTAAACTCTATAGTGTGAGGCTTCAGAAGAACACTATTGATACCAGCATGGTGGTGTTTCCGGGCAATGCAATGGGCAAAAAGATTATGGATGTGTATTATGACTTTGAATACTTTTTAACCCCTAAAGGCCCTGACTACAAGGGCAAGGAAATAAAAGTAACCAAACACAATTTTAAGGACGAGTTTAACGACGATTTTTTTAATCGTTCGATATTATACGATATGAAGTTTGAAGGGTATAATGAGATAAACAAAGAGTATGAGTTTACCTTTATGATCAACAAACCCGATACTGAAAGTACCTTTAAAATCTATTTCTTTATTAATAATAATGGAGAAACCCACTACGAGGTTGAGGATATAGAAGCCTAACCCTGAGGCTTAATTTAGTATTGTTACTGTGCCTTTTTTGTTATGGATACTGTTATCCCATCCGGTATAGCGTACAATCCATATAAACACATCATCGGCAGGGCCTGTGCGGGCGAAATCGCCAACCCATTGTTCGTTTTTGTCAAAGCTTTCAAATACCTTCTCGCCCCAACGGTTATACACCTGCATGTGATAGTCTTTCACAAACACATCCACCTGGCCCCAACTGTCGTTTAATTTATCGCTATTAGGTGTAAAGCTGGTAGGAACGTGCAGCAATGGTTTTTGTATTAAGTATATTTCGTTCGACTCTGAAATAGCGTTGTTTCCTTGGCTTTCATGAGCCACCACTTTATACCAATATCCACCCCAGTCATAATCAAAATCTTCGTCGTTGTAGTTTAATACCGCAGGTGCACCCTGATAAATGGTTTTCTTAGGGTCAATGCGGTCGTCCCAACGGATAAGTTCATAATTATCAGCCCCTACTTCCCACTCTTTGTATTCGTCCCAACGCAATGTATGCAGGTAAGGTTCGCTGTGTCCGCGCAATACAATATTACAAGCCTTGTTGCTGTTGCGGCTGATGTGACCGCATTTATCAGTTACTTGTATTTGGTAACAAAACGATTCATTGTTCACCTTCACTTTATCATCAATAAAGATGGTATCAGTAGAGGCGTCAGTAGAACCGTAAAACTCAAACTTATCTAAGTGGTTGCCGGCAGTGCGTGGCGAACGGTAAATTAAATAGGTCTCAAAGTCATCCTCTTTGGTATCAAACCAAACTAACTTCACATTTTCGTTATCCACTACCGTTGCTGTAATAAGCTCGGTAGCTTTTATAGGCGCATTAAATTGGTCTTTTGTACAAATGGTATAAGAGCTGGGCCCTTTCTTTTCGCAAATGTTTACAGTATATATAGAGTAGCAATAGTTACGGTTGCGGTAGTCTAATACATTTTTATCCGTGTACTCAAAAGGGTCTCCCTTTTTAAAAGGCCCTAATAACGTTGAGTTGCCTTGAGGGTCGGTCTTTTGAATCATTACGTGCGAAAAGTATTTACTCAACGTATCCACACCGCTCCACCTTAATTTAATACTGCTTGTAGTGGCGGGCACTACACACAACACATCAGGAGGGTCTAGCAAGGGCGGTGCCTGAACCAATATTTTTATCGTTGCAGAGTCGGTTTTCATATCGGGGCAACCCTTATCGTGCAACTTAAATTTCATGAAAATGGTATCACCAGTTACGTGTTCACAATCTGTTTTCCATTTAAAAGATAACGGAACTTGCCTCAATGCACGTTGTGTGGTGTTTATCTGTGGTTTTGCACCCGGAAAATTAGGGTCGTTAAATGCACCCAAATCCGACTCGAAATAAAGCGTATCGTAACGGTCGGGGTCTGTGCCATACACGGTAAACTCAAGACTGTCTTTTGCTACTACTGAGTAAAACGCATCGTTCATAACGGGTGCGCGGTTCAGGTTTTCAAAATCCAGTTTTAGTATCGCGTTATTACAGTTGTTGCTATTGTTTGTGCGGGAGTGTGCAGTGGGTGTTGTAGGAAACAAGCTATTTCCTCCGCAACCTGCACATACCGATTGATAAATTATCCCTTTACGATCGAAACGACTGGTACCACCGTCTACGTGTTCGCCCTGTGCGGGGCTAAAACGTACACCACCAAAAAATGTACCGTATAAAATTGTATCTAAGTTTTGTGAGAATACGGCAATGTAAAAATCAGAACCGTCAGTAGTTTTTTGATAGGCATCATTAGTAATAGTCATTTGTGAAGTACTACCGCCATGACCTGCCGGAGCATCGTTCACCGTACCACCCCAACCACTCACAAATATACGTTCACATTCATCCACCAAAAATGCCGAAGGCGAAATTTGAGGCCTTACAAAACCATGCCCATACACCATTGAACGGCTACGGGTTTTAAGGTCGGGAGTGTATTTACAAATAAACTGTCCGCCATCAGAATGAGTATAAATAGGTTGTGTAACCGGCCAAACACCTTCAGTTTGTCCCGTTACATAAGGATTGTCGTATTTATCAACCTTTACAAAATATGCTTGGTCGTATAAATTAGTACCTACGTATGTAGCGTTAAGCAACTGCACCCCGTCAGACGAAATTTTTGCTAAAAAGCCATCACCATTTCCACCTGGAGGATTAGTAGTTTCGCCCATACCTGCCGCTATACTGGTTATAACAGAAGTAGTGGCTCCTGCCACATACACATCGCCCCTACTGTCTAAATCAATACCGTTACATACATCAAAGCCGGGGCTACCTAAATAAGTACTCCAGCTAAGAGACGTTACATCCTCGTTCAGTTTAAAAACACACCCGTCCTGCTGGCCGGCTAATGTGGTTTGAAATCCTGATTTTATAGGAAACCCTGCACTTGATTGAGTGCTGGTAGCCACATAAATGTTATTTTGTTTATCTACTATAACCTCGCCCCTGTATTGGTCGCCGTAATTGTATGCCAATGGGGTGCCGGCAGGGTTTGCGTTGCCGTTCAATCCATCAATGCGTGAGCCGCCGATGAATGTTGAGCCCACCATGCTTCTGCCATCAGCACTTAATACAAATACAAAAATATCGGCCTGCCCGTTAAAACTATTGTCAAAAGCATTGGTAGCCACGGGAAAATTGTTCGAAAACGTAGTACCAAACACTACCAATTCATCGCGGCTGTTTACCACCATACTGTGCGGCTCTTCGTTGTGTGTGCCGCCTAAGTAGGTAGCATAAATTAATGAAGTACCATCACTGCTGACTTTATAAACAGTGGCATCGCGCGCTAAATCTTCATTGGTGCCTTCTACCCCATTTCTGAAAATACGTTGAAATGCACCCGTAGTAACAGGGAAACTTCCATCAGAACCGCCCAAACCCGGATTACCGTATGCATAGGCAGCACCGCCGCTATAGGCATTCCCCGCATTATCCCAAGTACCTGTAAAACCCCAGTTATCACCCAGTGCACCTGAATAAGTACTGAACACCAATTCAGGGTCAATTACAAAGCTCTTTTTGCGGTTGTATTTTTCTTTGATATCAAATGTTAGCAGGTTATCCTTTAATGAATACTCGGTTTTTACAAACTTCACAGCCGTATCATTTAACTGATAGCAGATGGGAGCCATTTCATAAATCTCACCCACAGAGGTTTGCAAATGCAGTTGACCGCCTGAAAGGTGCATATCGTCAAGCCCTTCGTAACGCATTTTAATTACGTTAGGATTGGCACCGGGTTTTACAATTAAATTATACTTAAGTGAGTGGTTGCGTGACGAATATATCTCCAAATCGATACCGGGATATATTTCCTGCATGGTTATCTTATGATGACCGGCCACCCCTGTTGCCCATTTTGAAGGGTCATTTCCTAAATAATAATTGTAATAAGTAGGACTGGTTTGCTCGTTTTTATAGGTTGGAGTAGCGTTGCTTCCTTCAAAAATCACTCTGAAATAGTGCATTTGAACAGGCTTATCGTAAAAATGCTTATCGTGCATTTCTTTAAAGGGAGCAGGGTCGGCTAGTATGTAATGTAGCTTTCCGTTTTCAACATACAAATGCCCTCCGGGTATGTCGGCCCTATATTTCACTGTATTTTTCCACTGTCCCCTATTTTCAATAAAGGTTATCTGCGCTTGTGTAGTTGTAACACAACACACAACCGCTAAAACAGCCCAAATACATTTATAGAAACTTAGTTTCAATCAATTAGTATTAAAAAATACGACTTTGCCCTTACTTCAATAGAGTGCTTTTTGTAACCAAATGTTGCACGTACTTTTGTAAACGCAAATCCAAGGCCAAAAGTTGTAGCTAAAGGATTGTCATTCAACAAATTTATATTATAAAGATACTGATTTGAAGATTATATTTTTCGGAACTCCTGATTTTGCGGTTGCATCGTTGCAAAAAATCATGGAAGCGGGGTTTGAAGTAGCGGCAGTGGTGACTGCTCCGGATAAACAAGCCGGACGGGGATTAAAGTTGCAGCAATCGGCTGTGAAACAATTTGCAGTAGAACATCACTTACCCGTATTACAGCCGGAGAAGCTTAAAAACCCTGATTTTATTGAAGAACTACGGGCTTATAATGCCGATTTATTTGTAATAATTGCCTTTAGGATGTTACCCGAAGCCGTTTGGAACATGCCTCCCTTGGGTTCTATCAACCTACACGGTTCGTTATTACCCCAATACCGCGGTGCCGCTCCGATAAACTGGGCGGTAATTAATGGCGAAAAAGAAACGGGAGTAACTACCTTTTTCTTAAAACATCAAATTGATACCGGCAGTATTATTTTACGCGACAAAATTGAAATTACAGAAACCGACACTGCGGGCACTGTGCATGATAAATTAATGGTAGTTGGGGCGGAATTGATGGTGCGTACTTTAACCGCTATTGGAAGCAACAGCTATGTATTGGAAGAACAAGACTTGAGCGTTGAAACCAAACACGCCCCTAAAATTTTTAAAGACGATTGCTTGATTGATTTTTCAAAAACCACCGAGGCGGTTTATAACTTCATACGTGGCTTATCACCCTACCCTACTGCGTGGACAAAACTAGGCACACAAACCTTAAAAGTATTTTGGGCAGATAAAGAAACTGGCGAATCGACCGCAACAAGCGGCACCCTTCTTTCTGACAACAAGAAGTATATAAAAGTAGCCTGTGCCGATGGCTGGCTGAGTTTAAAAGACATCCAACTGGAAGGTAAGAAAAGAATGGGGGTTGAAGAGTTCTTACGGGGTTTTGATATATCGACTATTACCAAATTGGGGTGAGTTATCCTTCGGTTAGGTAAGTATAATTTCCGCACTTGCTTCTATAATGATGAGAGAGCAACCCATTAGGACACTTTCTCCCTCCTTATCCTTTCCACAAGCTCTCACAAAGAGGGAAACCGCAGCACCCTTCGACAGGCTCAGGATAACCATCGCGCAAACCTTCCCATAGAAAGATGGAACACGAGGGGATGTCGAGTAGATTGCCAGTTTTTTGCGCCTTTCGAGAAGCACAAGATGTAGTATCTAAGAACTTCTCTTCTTCTTCCGTCTGGTGGCCACTAAAGCATCTAATTCTATGGCTTCAAACAATAGCTCTTTTACTAACTCCTCGTTTATTTCACTCAACGCTTTAAAAAGTACGATGCCCACTTCTTTTCTATCAGCCATATCCATTATACCGTTAAGATTGCTTAGTTGATTACCTTTACAAAAACCAAGCTGCACGCCCTGTTTGTGAATAGATAAGGGCGAAGATGCCGGCCAAATAAAGCAAACCCTTGAGTTGATATAAAAATAGGGAACACCGTATGAAAGTTTCTCTGTAAACTTCGGCGAGGTTTCTAAGATAATGTTGCGTAAGTATGCTGTAATTCCCTGTTCATCAGCGGGAAGAAAAGAAATGTATTCCTCAACGGAATTCATAGTTTAATAACTTTCGCCCAGCCACCAACGGCCTTTGGCTTTTGTTTTGCGCAGCCCGTATTTAACAACGGCATGGGTTTGTATGTAATCCATGGCTTCTTTCATGTCATCCGTCACCAACATTAGTTTCTTATCCTGTACGTCGATGGTTTTTTCCTCTGCCATAAAATCAACAAACTCCATAAACTTGTTCCAATATTCGGTGCCCATAAGTACCACCGGAAAGTTTTCAATCTTTTTGGTTTGAATAAGCGTAAGCACTTCGGCCATCTCATCCAAGGTACCGAAGCCGCCGGGCAATACTACCAGTGCGTAGCTGTATTTTACCAAAAACACCTTGCGCACAAAAAAGTACTTAATACCTACCCACTTGTGCAGGTATTTGTTGGGGTACTGCTCAAACGGTAATTCAATATTACAACCAACGCTGCGACCGCCGTTTTCATAAGCCCCGCGGTTAGCTGCTTCCATAATACCGGGACCTCCCCCCGTCATTACGGTAAAACCCAATTGGGCTAGGTTTTTTCCAACCTCTACGCCCAATTGGTAATACTTATGGTCTTCTTTAAACCTGGCAGAGCCGAAAACAGTTACGCAAGGACCTACAAAGTGCAACACTCTGAAACCCCTTACAAACTCTTTAAACACTTTAAAGGCCAGCCCTAAATCGCTTAGGCGTTTGCGCGGGCCTTCCAGCAGCTCAAGTTCTTCTTTACTGTGCGGTTTAGTATCCGTCATTGATTATAAATTCCCCCTCAACTCCTGTTCGCGTTCAATGGCCTCAAACAACGCCTTAAAGTTTCCTTTACCAAACGATTTTGCGCCTTTACGCTGTATAATTTCATAAAACAACGTAGGACGGTCTTCTACCGGCTTAGTAAATATTTGCAACAAATACCCTTCGTCGTCGCGGTCAATCAAAATACCCAACTCAGCTAATGGAGCAAGGTCTTCGTCAATCTTACCTACGCGGTCAAGCACTGTTTCGTAGTAAGTAGCCGGTACTTTCAAAAACTCAACACCGCGGTTTTGCAAGTCGGTTACGGTTTCAATAATATTATTGGTAGCAATTGCTACGTGTTGCACACCTTGGCCTTTGTAAAAATCAAGGTATTCTTCAACCTGTGATTTCTTTTTGCCTTCGGCAGGTTCGTTAATAGGGAATTTGATACGTCCGTTACCGTTGCTCATTACCTTACTCATCAAGGCCGAGTATTCAGTTGAAATGTCTTTATCGTCAAACGAAAGAATTTGTTGGAAACCCATGATACGGGCATAAAAATCAACCCAAGTGTTCATTTCGTTCCAACCCACATTACCTACACAATGGTCAACGTATAACAACCCTGTTTCAGTGGGATTGTAATTGGTTTTCCACTCCCTAAAGCCGGGCATAAACAAACCGTTGTAGTTTTTGCGTTCCACAAAAATGTGAACGGTATCACCGTACGTATGGATACCCGCACGCACTACTTCACCGTGTTCGTCTTTTTCAACCACAGGCTCCATATAGCTTTTGGCACCGCGTTTGGTGGTTTCTTCCCATGCGCTGCGGGCATCGTCTACCCATAGAGCAAGTACTTTTACACCATCACCGTGCTTAAAAATATGATCAGCAATAGCGCCGTCAGGCTGCAATGGGGTTGTAAACACAAAACGTAATTTGTTTTGTACTAACACATACGACGCACGGTCGCGCACACCCGTCTCAGGACCGGCGTAAGCATGGCTTTGGAAACCAAAGGCAGTTTTATAATAGTGAGCTGCTTGTTTAGCATTGCCCACGTAAAATTCTACGTAATCAGTACCGTTAAGTGGTAAAAAATCTACATCGGTAACGGTGTCTTGTAAGGCTGTTCTTTCCATTAAAATGAATGTTTAAACATGGGCAAAGGTAACTTTTTTGAGATTGCCCAACAAATTAACAATGCAGGGTTATTCTTCTGCAGGAGTAGTTTCATTCTGCTTCTCTTCTTCGCTGGATGGAGCTTCCTCTGACTTCAGCTTTTTAAGTTCGGCTTCAAAATCAATGGTGGTTTTACCATAAGCACTAACATCAACCTCATACTCATAGCTAACACCACCATCATATATTTTAATTTTGTTTTTTCCAATTGGTACATTTAAGTAGGTAGCATTGAATTCAGTTTTTGAGTAACCGTTTTCAGAGGTAACTGTTACAAAGTAGCTTCCAAGAAATATATTCTCAATGATTACCACCCCTGAGCGACCAACAGAATCATAATTTACCGTATGGTTTTCACTATAAACATCTACCAATATCGATTGCTCATAATCCATGTATCCCGGCCTTGTAATCTTAATTTTATACTTACCGTATTGTATTTTGTACCTCTTGTTGTTTTTGATTTTATAGGTTTTTCCGTTAGCTACTAATGAAGCTGTTTTGGGCACATTGGTAAATTTTACACGCCCCTTCTTTTTGTTTTTATAGAACCTGTTATTCTCGTATAGAAAACTGAACTCATTATCTATATGCTCTATTTTTACCATATAGTCGTTCTCCAACTTATTGTATGGCAACCAAAAATTCTCTAGAAACGATACTTTAGGTTTAACGTATGATGATGATTTTGAATAGGGATTCCATGAATTAAACATTATTTGGTCAATTTCATCATTGTAAAGCCCGTTTGAGTTTACATCTATCCCTACATAGTTTAGTTTATCCTTATCCAGTCCTATCAAGTAGCCTGCATTTTGCACATAATATTCAAACTCCTCGCCTACCGTAATTTTATACACTAATAAGTACGTATCCCCCACTTTAAAACCATAGTATTTATACGCCGGTATTTCTACATCTTGTTCAGTGTATGTTTCCCAACGCCATGTTGTTACTGGCACCATCCTGTATTCGTAAGACGTATAATGCTCTGTACGGTATTGTGTGGTGTATGATTTGGTTGAATAGTTATAGGTTTGATAAGAAACTTGTCTAGACCTTTGAACAGGGACAGACTTACTTTCATAAGAAGTGTGTGATACCCACCTTTCACGTTGAATGGTGATGATATTGAGGATACTTCTGTTGTAATAAATATCTTTTGCAGATAGTTTTTCTTCACTTACTAAAGTATCTGCTCCTGTTGAAGATACAAGTGCTAAAGTATTCGAATCTTTTTGAACCAACGCGTAGTTTTGTCCTGCCCAGTTTATTTGGGTACTCCCATTGGAAAAACTTATCTTTTCGCTTGCAATATTTGGCCTCGTCCAGCCATAATCCTTAAAGATGTTTTGCTGAGGTTTATAAGTAACAGACTGGTCTTTCATCTCACTTACCCCTATTCCCCAACGTTTTATAGTTGGTGAGCATGAAGACAACAGTACACTGCTAAAAAATAAAAATAGTAATGGTTTAAGGTAGAATTGTAGCATATCGCAAAGATATTGCTACCACAACCTTATCGTAAGAAAAAACAAAAATATCGATGAAAAACTCTTTGTGTAAAGAGAGGAATAATCGCTTAAAACAAACCGTTTATCTCAGCTTCAATTTTGCGTAGTACTTCGCCAAAGTGCTCTTGGTTGTCAATAAAATTAAGATTGTCAACATCAAGCACCAATAGCTTGCCTCCTGAATAGGTACTAATCCATGCCTCGTAACGTTCGTTCAGGCGTTTCAAGTAATCCAAACGGATAGCATCTTCGTAATCACGGCCACGGCGTTGTATTTGATTTACCAGTGTAGGTATGCTGGCACGCAGGTATATTAGCAAATCAGGCCCTTTAATAAACTCGTTCAGTGTATTAAACAGGCGGGTGTAGTTTTCAAAATCACGGGTACTCATTAGCCCCATAGCATGCAAGTTGGGAGCAAAGATGTAAGCATCTTCATACACGGTACGGTCTTGTATCACATTGCGACCCGTTTCGCGTATTTGCATAATAGAATTAAAGCGGCTGTTAAGGAAATAGATTTGAAGGTTGAACGACCAACGGGGCATATCTTCATAAAAATCGCTGATATAGGGATTGTCTTCAACGTCCTCATAGTGGGGTTCCCATCCGTAATGCCTTGCCAAAAGGGTAGTTAACGTTGTTTTACCCGAACCAATATTTCCTGCTATAGCTATATGCATACTTTCAAATTAAAGCCTAAAACACCCTATTGTGCAACTGTTATGGATAAATTCTTACGCTTCTTTATCAAGGTTGTGAAACTCAGCCGTGAGTACGGTGTACTTTTCGCTCCACGTTTTGTCTTCATTATAAATGAATAAACTGTCTTGTTCTACCTCAACAGGTGCTTTTTTAGCAAACTCAGTAACGCGTCGTATCACCGGACTATTCTCAAAACTGCTTATCAATACTTGCCTTACAGGATGCAAACCTACTTTTTGTGCAGCAACCAACAGTTTTTCATATTCACCTTCAGGTACAATCACTCCCATTTTTCCCTGCGCGTCCAGCAATTGCTCGCCATAGGCCATCAGTTCATCAAAGGTTAAAGTAACCGTGCTGCGTGCATTTATTCTGTCCGGCCTTGTAGTAGGCGACGGTTCAAAATACGGGGGGTTACATAGTATGTATTCATAATGGATAATACCCAAATTGGTATACTCTTGCAGTGCCTCGTTGTATAAAGTAAGGCGATAGTCCCAGGTACTGTTTTCAAAATTTTCAGCAGCCCTCACAGCCATAATACTATCGGGTTCTACTGCATCAATTATCGCATGGGGGCATTGCTGTGCCATCATTAATGCCAGCACACCTGTGCCCGTACCTATGTCTAAAATATTCTGCGCATCAACCGGTTGGGCAAGACTGCCCATTAGCATAGCATCGGTACCAATCTTCATGGCACAATCCTGCTGGTTGATATTAAATTGCTTAAAACGGAAAATCTGACTCACGCCGCAAAGATATCGGGCATTTTACATTTAGCATTGAACATTTAAGTAATGTGATTGATAGATGCTAAAATAAAAAAGAAGCCCCATCCTCCCGGCGGGGCTTCCTAACCTAACTATGAACAAATCAGGGCTAAAACTTAGTCCTGAATCTTTTTAGCCATTTTGTCCACTACGTGTACGTAGTCAGGAGCTTCGGCATAAATACGATTTAAAAAGCTGAGGTATTTTCCTTCTAGGTCAAAGGCACTCTCTTGCCACAGCTTATAGTCTTTTACCGCATCTACCCAGCTTGCATATACAGCATAGGTAGGCTTGGTAAGATATTTCTTCAATTCTGACGGATTACCATATATAATAGTATCCTGTCCTTGCAAATACACCCCAATTGCAGTGGTTTCACGCTTTCCGGGGTAGCGCATTCCAAACAGGTTATTTGCATTGCGGCACAAATACGAGGTAAGGTGCAGCGATTCTAATTTTGCCTGTGCCAATACATGCTTCTCACAAATAATCCCTTGGTTTTTAATCTCAACTAGCAAATTTTCATCTGTTAAGGCGGGGATGGTATCTTTTGCCACCGGTGCAGCTTCTGTATCAGCTATCGCAACCGGAACTACATTTCGCTTAAATGATGGCATCATGGGGGCGTATGCCACTGCCACAGCAGCCGCTATCAACAATAAGGTGATAGTAAGCAGCTTCTTGTTTGTAATCAAATTCAAAATGGCAAAGTCTTGGCACTGGTCATTCCGGCAAATAACCCACCTACCGTTTTGGTCTTGGTAATGGATACTGAAATTCCTGGTGTTCATACTTTAAATATTAGTTAAACTTTATTTAAACCGCTATTAACTAACAATTAACATGCCAATTTTATAAAACATTACTAATCAATAAGTTACAACAAATTCAACGATAATAGTAGTTAACGTAGATTTGATTTACACAGGCTACTGTATAGTTTATTGACTTTGACAGTTTTATAACTGTGGATAGCTGTTCATAAGTCAATTTTAACCCCAATAAGGTATGAAGGCTTGATAGTGCTATTATCTATACAGTTGTACAAACTATTTGACGACACACTTATTATATATACCTGATAATATTGCATACAAAAACCGTGCTTGACGTTTGAAAGCGACATTTTAAATTTGCGTACCTGCCTTAGTAGCTCAGCTGATAGAGCTTCAGCTCCCCAAGCTGGGGGGGCGCGAGTTCGAGCCTCGTTTCCCGCTCAATCTTTTATTGCTTATTAAACTTTTTAAAATCAAGCAAATTGTTTATAACTATTAAACCTCGACTTATATCTTTGGCGGTTTACAAGTCAAAGTGTTGATATGCTAAAGTTTGACGGAAGCATTGCCTCCAAACTACCCAAACACGGAACCACTATTTTTACAGTGATGAGTGCGTTGGCAAAAGAATCGGGGGCCATTAACCTTTCTCAAGGTTTCCCTGATTTCACCTGTTCGCCGGTGCTGGTTGATTTGGTTACCACAGCCATGAAAAACCAACACAACCAATACGCTCCCATGCCGGGACTGCCTTTGTTGCGCGAAAAGATTGCCGAAAAAACCAACGAATTATACAGTGCGGATTATAACCCCGACACTGAAATAACCGTTACGCCCGGTGCCACGTTGGCATTGTGGGCAGCAATTACGGCAGTTGTGCGCGAAGGCGACGAAGTGATTATTATTGAACCCGCTTACGACAGCTATTTACCTGCTATATTAATAAACGGAGGCAGACCGGTGTTTGCACCTATGAAATTCCCTGAGTACAGGGTGGATTGGGAATCGATAAAAAAGCTGATTACGTTTAAAACCCGCATGATTATTATTAATACGCCCCACAACCCTACGGGCTCCGTATTATCATCAGCGGATATGGAAAAGCTGCAAAAAATTACCGAAGGAACTGATATTGTGATATTGAGCGATGAGGTGTACGAACATATCATTTTTGACGGCATTGAACACCAAAGTGTAGCCCGCTACCCAAAGCTTGCTGAGCGTAGTTTTATAGTATCCTCTTTCGGGAAGACTTTTCACACCACAGGCTGGAAGATTGGCTATTGCATGGCCCCTGCCAACCTGATGGCTGAGTTTAGAAAGATATACCAGTTTATGGCCTTTAGTACCAATACGCCTATGCAACATGCCATAGCTACCTTTTTAGATAATAAAGATGCTTGGCTTGAACTTTCAGCGTTCTACATGCAAAAGCGCGATTATTTTGCGGGATTGTTAAAAGGCAGTAAATTTAAACTGCTCCCCTGCAACGGTTCGTACTTTCAATTAGCTGGCTACGAAAAACTTTCAAAAGAAAAAGATACTGAGTTTGCCATAAGGCTTACTAAAGAATATAAAGTTGCTTCAATCCCCGTATCTGTATTCTACTCACACGGAGAAGACAATAAAGTGGTGCGTTTTTGTTTTGCCAAAGAAAACGAGACCTTAGAAAAAGCGGCAGAAATTTTGTGCAATATCAGTAAATGGTAAAAAAGGACATCTTAAACGTATCTGTAGTGCAGGCCGACCTGCACTGGGAAAACACGGAAGCAAATTTGGCAATGTTTGATGATATGTTGGCTAAAGCAGCTGCTACTGACTTATTCATCCTTCCTGAGATGTTTACCACTGGTTTCAGCATGAAGCCTGAAAAATTTGCTGCCGAGACATTTGAACGCGGCCTTGAGTGGATGAAAACCACTGCGGCTAAAACGAATGCTGCCATAATTGGCAGCATAATGGCTCCCGACCAAGGCGGATACTTTAACCGTTTGTTGTTTGTGAAGCCCGACGGTACGTATAGCCAATACGATAAAAAACACTTGTTTGGTTTAGGTAGCGAAACTGAACACTACAAAGCGGGCGAACAACTCTTGTTGGTGGATTATTTGGGCTGGAAAATATGCCCTTTAATTTGCTACGATTTACGTTTTCCGGTATGGAGCCGCAACACACACAATTACGATATACTTGTATATGTTGCCAATTGGCCTCAACGCAGGGCACACCATTGGCGCACCCTACTGCCTGCACGTGCGGTTGAAAACCAAACGTATGTACTGGCAAGTAACCGCATTGGTAATGATGGCAACAGCCTTGCCCATAGCGGTGATAGTATGATTGTTGATTTTAACGGTAGTATTGTAGAAGATGCAGTATCCGAATCTAAAATCATTACGCATCAACTATCAAAACCTGAGCTGCTTAAATTTAGGGCTGCACTGCCCTTTCTTACTGATGCCGATAAGTTTCGCATCTAAGCAATCCAACTTCTTTACTTAAAAAATTTGCTCGTTTTCTAAAGTTTTCTATTCCGGAAGGATAGAACTGTCTATCCTGTCGAAAAAAATATCAATTTTCTAAATTTTTGCACTCATTTTTTAAAACATTTCACTCGTTTTAGTTTTTTACTTAAAATAAAATACTCAATACTTAAAACTATTTAAGCATGCTTAACAAGCTATACAATTTAGAAATATTCTTAACAACACCATAAAAAACTATCAATCAGAATAATAAAACAAATTTTGAAAGCAATTAATGATGTAATAGAGCAGGTAACGAAATAAAAAGTATAATATTTTAGTAAAAAGTTTTAGAAATTTGTGACACGGTTTGCGAAAGTTAATATCCATCTGGGAGGGTATTAACACCAAAATTCCAAATCGGACATGGATTTTAGTTTTAAAAATTTAAAACTTTTTACACATGAATGGAATTTACACAAAACGCACCTTTGTGTGCTGCTTACTAACTATTATGCTAACCTGCCTTCTATCATCTAGGCTGGGTGCCCAATCAGGTGTAACTCTCAATGCAAACTTCAGTCAAGACAAAACCAAGGGATGCTTACCCCTTATTGTTCAGTTTACCGACAACTCTACTGGTATGGGACTATCGCACTTCTGGGATTTTGGAAACGGAAACACATCAGCACTTAAAAATCCGGGAGCTATCTATACCCAAGCCGGCAACTATACAGTAAAACTTATTATCACTGACAAAAACGGGGCGAAAGACACTTTCGAAAAAAGCCTGGCAGTAAGAACATTTGCCAACCCTGAAGTTGCTTTTCAAGCCAACGTTACAAAAGGCTGTGCAGGAAAGGAATTTAGTTTTACAGATACTGCAACCCAATCTTCAGTTTCGATTACTGATTACTTATGGAACTTTGGCGACGGCTCACAATCTACCGATAAAAACCCAAAACATACATTTACAACCGAGGGTTCATTTTCTGTAAGCCTTATTGTAACTGACAGCAATGGCTGCAAAAGCTTTCTAAACAAAGCTGCCTATATAAAAACTACATTACCCGCTAAAGTTGCTTTTACAAGCAATACAAAAGGAGGCTGCACAGCTCCCGTAAACGTTAAGTTTGATAACACTACACCGATTGTAAACGGCGTAACCTATAACTACTTATGGAAGTTTGGCAATGGCGACAGTTCAGTTGCTCAAAGCCCTTCGGTTACATACAACAAAACAGGCAACTACAATGTAAGCCTTACCGTTACTGATGATAACCAATGTGTAACAACGTTGCTCTCTCCTACTCACATAAGCATTGGTGCTACTAAAGCCAAATTTAGCTTAGAAAATAAAAAAGGGTGCCTGCCTCATACCGTAAACTTTAAAAACACAGGCACCGGCATCCCCTCAAACGCTACGATAAAATGGTTTTTGGGAAATGGCGATTCTGCAATAGGCACTGATACCGCATACACTTATACAACCGCAGGAAAATTCAGCATAAAACTGGTTATTTCTTCTCCAGAAGGTTGTAACGACACTTTGGTTAAAACAGACAGTATTGAAGTGCTAACCAACCCATCAGTATTATTTGCACATACAAACCCCGTAAGTTGCAATACCCCTCACACCATCTCATTCAGTTCGGCCAACACAACTGCACAAAGCTGGTTTTGGGATTTTGGAGACGGAACCACCTCTACTCAAAAAAATCCTGTTAAGCGGTACGACAGTTCTGGTGTGTTCAACGTAAAGCTTGTAATTACCGACGCTAACGGCTGCAAAGCAAGTAGCGAGAAAATACGTCTGGCTCGCATTAAACCTGTTACCGCTTCGTTTAGTCCATCTGCAAAAAGCGGTTGCGGTCCACTGGCTGTTTCATTTACCAATAATAGTAGTGCATACTACGGAATAAAAAGCTATGCATGGGATTTAGGCAATGGTGTAACCAGCAATGCAAAAGACATTAGCACAACCTATGCTACCGAAGGCACCTACTACCCCCGTTTGATTGTAACAGAAAACAATGGTTGTTCAGACACCTTTACGTTTGATGCTATCAAAGTTGGTAAAAAAACAAAACCTGATTTTAAGGCAAACCGAGTTACCGGATGCAGAAAAGACATGGGTGCCGTGAAGTTTACCAACCTAACCGATATTACAAGCCAACACATTGATAACTTTTTATGGAATTTTGGTAGTTTCACCTCAAAAGAAACCCACCCGTTTGCCGATTATAAAGCAAACCCCGGTCAACATACCGTTAGCCTTATTTCGATGTCAAACGGCTGCGCCGATACCATCACCAAACCAAGCTACATTACTGTTAAAGCCCCTATTGCTGCCTTTAGCATTACTGAAAATCCTTGCGTGCTTGATACCACAACTTTCAAAAATGCTTCGTACGGCGGCCATATTTTTAACTGGTACGTTGACGGTATTATGGTGAACACCACAAAGAGCTTTAAACAATATTTGCAACCCGGCAAACACTACCTTGATTTATTGGTAAAAGACACCTCAACAGGCTGCACCGATACCAAAGCCCACATCTTTACTATAAACAAGCCTTTAACCCCCGGCTTCACCAAATCAGCCGATTCATTGTGTGCAAATACCCCAGTGTTACTAACAGATACAACCAACGGCGCCGACAGCAGCTTTTGGAAAATAGGTAACCAACCGACAGTAAAAGGTAAATTCATTACTCCTGAGTTTGCTTTGCCCGGTTTACAACACATTACGTTAACTGTGCATGGTGCCTACGGATGCCAATACACTGTAGCTCAAGCCCAAGCAATAAAAGTATTAGGCCCTGATTATACCCCAATCGTAACTCCAAACAAAGGCTGCTTTCCGTTGGATGCACAATTAATAAAGGTAGGATCGTCAGAATACGGCGTAGCAAAAGCTACTTGGAGTGATAACTATAGCCAAGTATCATCATTAGCTGATACCATCCCCTTTACCTTCACAACCGCCATGCCTAAAATGAACACAGAAGGCATCGCTGTGTATCTTACCGTAAAAGACAATTTGGGCTGTACCGTGACTAAAGCTGTAAACATAAAAATGTCACACCCGGTGGCACAGGTACTTTCAAACAAAACCCTTAATTGTGATAATACAATGGTTGAGTTTATGCACGATTCAGCAGCATCAATGCACACCGGAAAACTAAGCTACAACTGGGTGTATAACGACAGGACTGTTTACTCAGTGAACCGCTTTTCTCAACAATACCATCAAAACTCAGTAGCAAAAATCACCTTAACCGTTACCGAGCAAGGGCTGGGTTGTACAGATTCTGCAACAGTATTTATCCCTGTAGGTATTAAGAAAATAAAAGCAGGTTTTGTAGCTGATAAAACAGCTACCACTTGCCCACCTTTGGTAACCGGTTTTGCTGATGCCAGCGTTGCTGAGAACACAACCATCACAACAGCAAAATGGTGGTTTGGCGATGGTGCTACCTCAATATTACCAACCCCCTCAAAAACCTATTTTTACCCCGGCCAATACAGCATTACCTATAAAGTAACCGATGAGCAAGGCTGCTCAGACTCAGTTACAGAAACAGCTAAAATAAAAATTGGCGGCCCCACAGGCACATATACTATCGACCGTTATAACGGCTGTGTACCCTTTACGGCCAACTTTACAGCCAACAGCCAAAACGCAAAAACCGTTAACTGGGATTTGGGCAACGGACAACTAAGCATTGGTGCCTCTGCTTCGGGTTCATTTACCCTTGCGGGTACTTACAAACCTTCTTTGGTTTTAGAAGATACTTTCGGATGCTTGGTTGTGTACCCTGTTAAAGACCCTATTGTAGGTCTTGCAGCTCCAACTCCTGATTTTACTTTCAGCGGAAAATGCGCCCACGAAAATTTCACCTTTACAAACACCACTGATACTACAAAGCTACCTGCCAATTTTGAGTGGGTGTTTACTGAAAAAGAAGCGCATGAATGCTTTCATGCAAAACATACTTTCAAAAACACAGGCGAACATACTGTACTGCTAAAAGCCTCTGCTGCCAACGGATGCAAGGCTGTAAAAACCAAAACCGTTAAAATTAAGCACCTGCATACTGATTTTGAAATAAGCAACACCCAACTATGCGGCAACAGTGCCATAACAGCTACCGACAAAACCAATACCCAAGCAGGCACCAAAACCCGCCAATGGATTTGGGGTGATGGCAAAACAGATACCGCCCAAAGCCTTGCTCACATTTACACAACACCCGGCCAGTACAAAGTTTCATTAGTAGTTGAAGACAACAACGGCTGTATTGACACACTAAAAAACAGCAAAAACATCACTGTGTTTGATACCCTAACCCCACAATCTCCCAATGTGTATAGGGTAACGGTTCAACAAAACAACTCGGTTAAACTTGAGTTTACTCCTCATAACAACGTAAACTTTGCCGCCTACCAAATTTTCCGCAGCACAGTTGGCGAACCTGAGCAACTGTACAAAACCATCACCGTTGTTACTGATACTGTTTTCACCGATGACAACGTGAACACACTTTCACAATCATACACTTATAAAATAAAAACACTTACTGCCTGCGGTAAACTATCACAAAGCTGCGGCCACACCACAGTATTGCTTCAAACGATAGCAGACACCAACGAGGTAACCGTTAATTGGAGTGCCTACCAAGGTTGGGGAGCGGTGCGCGATTATCAGATTTTCCGCAAAGAAGCCAAAGAAGCTGAATACAAAAAGATTGAAACGGTACCGGCTTATATGACCCGCTATACAGACACCCAAACCTATTGCGGCAATACATACTCCTATATAGTTTACGCACAACAATTTACAGGTGAACTGTTGTCGAGCTCAAACATAACAACCGCAACCCCGATATATGTTGAAGATGTGTTCCCCGCCAATGTGGTTCGTGCTACCGTAGAGGATGATAAAAACATATTGATTGAATTTGCTCCGAACTATCAACAAAAAACACCCGTTGAATACTATACGCTTGAAAAATCAACAGACGGAAAAACTTACACCCAAATTTTTAAAGCTCCTGTGGGTGTTTGGAGCTTTACCGATGAAACCGTAAACGTTCACAACCAAAGCTACTACTACCGCACCCGTACAACCGATATTTGCGGTGCAGTTAGTGCTCACGGAAATATTGGTAAAACCATTTTGCTACAGGCAAAAGCCGACAACGAGGACAATGTGAATGTAAAATGGATCGGGTACCAACAATGGAACGAAGGCATAAGCCACTATGAAATAGAACAAATAAACAGCAGCAACGATTTTGTAACAGTGGCCACCAACAACGCAACTGACACTCTGTTTACTGATAACAGCAACCTGTTTAACAACCTTGCACGCATTGCGTACCGCGTAAAGGCAGTAAGCAATGAGGGTATAGTTAGTTACTCAAACATTGCGGATGCAAATGGTCGCTCAAGCTTGTTTGTACCATCAGCCTTTACCCCTAACAACGATGAACACAACAACATTTTTACAGTAGTAGGGGCTTACATAAAATCATTTGAGATAAACATTTACAATCGCTACGGCGAAAAAATATTTACAGGCTATAGCCTTGATGAAAGCTGGGATGGTTCTTATAAAGGAGAACCTGTGCAGGAAGGCGCATACGTGTATGTAATCAACGCTTTAGGTATTGATACAAAACATCATAACCTAAGCGGTACGATTACGGTTTTGCGCTAAGTATTTCTTACCTTTGGCTGACTTGTAAATTCCATATATAGTTAGTTAGCTGCAACTGTCCCCCAGGTCAGTTGCGAACCCCAAAAGCTGCCGGGAGGCGGCTTTTGGTTTTTTATCCTGCCAACACCAGCCCATAACTTTCATTCGGAGGTAATTACTTAAAGTACTTATTTTGCACCTCATCAAAAAAAACACCACCATGCAAAACCTGTTATTGCTGCACGGCGCACTTGGATTTTCAGGACAGTTTGAGAACCTGCTTCCGCTTCTTAAAGATTCTTACAATGTTTACACGTTTGATTTTGGCGGACATGGCAAAAAAACAATGCCTGAGAACCTAAGCATCGAACACTTTGCAAAAGAAACCGCAGCATTTATAAACACTTCAATTGGTGGTGAAACCCACATTTTCGGCCATTCAATGGGCGGATATGTAGCCATGTACATGGCAAGATACGGCATGGGGCAAACAGGGAAAATTTTGACTTTAGGTACAAAGCTGAATTGGACACCTGAGATTGCTGCCAACGAATCAAAACTTCTAAACACCGAAAAGATAAAAGAAAAAGTACCTGCATTTGCACAAAGCCTTGCTGCCATGCACGGTGATAATTGGGAATTGCTTTGTAAAAAAACAGCCCACATGATGATTGATTTGGGTAACGCACCGGCCTTAACCCAAGATGATTTTGCGCAGATAGAAAACCAAATTCAATTGGGATTGGGCGATAAAGACAATATGGTGAGCTTGGAGGAAACCATTATTGCTTACAGACAACTTAAAAACGGACGACTTGCCGTATTACCCAACACCCTGCACCCCTACAACAAAGTGGATGTTAACAGGCTTGCCTACGAGATAAAGGCATTTATATAAAACTAAAACAGGGACATTAGTCCCTGTTTTAGTTGATGAACTTACTTCTTTAGCAAACGGTAACACACAATACCACCCTCCAATTCAACAGTTTCAAAGCCGTTATGCTCAAGTACTCTGCGGCTGGCTGTATGGTCATACGGAACAGTGGCAGTTATTTCAATAATATCAGTGTTACTCCACAGCTTTTCTACCATTTCAGCTAAAGCGGCTTTTGCATAGCCTTTCCCTTCAAACCCTGCATAAATGTAATACCCTATGTGTGCTTTATTAGGTTCGTCAGGATTTATAAAACACCCTATTCCCCCAACACATACGTGCAAAAATGTATCTACCACAAGGTGTTGTGTATAAAGCTCCCAGTGCATTGGGTTAGCTTTTACAATAGGAAGTATGGTGTTTACTAAGGCTTCTTTTAAAGCCTGTCCAAAATCAATGTATGAGCTATTGATTACTGCCTCGTTTGGAACCAATCCCAATTGTATAAATAATTGCTGCGGATGCTGGGCATACACTTCTATTTGAGCCGCCTGCAGCGGCACTAAACTAATTTGTTGTTGCATAAAAAAATGATTGATGATTGAAATAGAAAAAAGTGGATGCTTCAGAAAACAAAAGGTTTTCTGTCAATCAACAATATCAGACGTAAGAGTTTTAGTTCTCAGAGGCGAAAATCTAAAACAAAGATAAAATCTTTCTTGGGTTTAAGTGCACATACTAAGATGTTTGCATATTTGCAGTATGGACGAAAAGCAACGCAAATTTGAGAACTACCACATTGTACTAAGGCTGATAAAAGACCTTTGCTGGGCCATGGAGTTTAAAACACTGGGCATTACCATGATTGCACCCACCATAGCTCTTGCCATTTACATTGCCTATCGCAGTTTTGAAACCAAGTTTGAGTTTATGCACAACCTTGCTGTGTGCTTTTGGATTACCGCCAACGCTACCTGGATGACGGGTGAGTTTTTTGATTTTGCCGACCCTGCAAGAAGCGCAGCCGCAGTTTGTTTTGTTATCGGTATCGTTTTGATTTTATCGGCCTACTTAAGAAGAAAGTTAAAACCTGAAACAAGCGCATAGCATCAATTAGAGGGCGGACGACGCTTTTTTGTTCCAAACTCAGTGGCGGTTTTTATCAGCCCCTCGCCAAACCTCGATTTTATTTTATCCATCGCCTTATACAACTCGGGTAAATCTGCATTATCAAACAAGTTAACTTGCCCTTGCCCGTGTGTTAAATTGCTAAACTTCACGCCTATCAACCTTACCAACCTGCCTTTATGGTAAGCTTTGGCAAAAATCTCGCGCACCTTTTGCAACAGTTTATTATCGGCATTGGTAAAATCAATCACACTTTGTTGCATGTGTGTTTCAAAATTCTCATACCGTATTTTCACTGCAACACTGCTTGTAATCATGTTTTCCTTTCGCAAACGATAGGTTAACTCCGCTACCATTGCCGAAAGTATCGTATCTAAAAACGTTGTATCATTGGTATCAGTATGAAACGTATTCTCTGTACTGATAGATTTACGTTCGTGGTAAGGCTCTACAGGGCTGTTATCAATACCATTGGCGCGCTTCCATATATACTTTCCGTATTCACCAAAACGCTCCTCTAAAAAGTCTTTATTTAAAGCAGCGAGTTGCCCGATGGTAACAATCCCCATCTTATTCAAAGACTCTTCCATCTTTTTTCCCAACATGGGAATTTTTCCCACATTGAGAGGTTTCAGAAATGCTTGCACAGCATCAGCAGGTACATACAATTCACCGTTAGGTTTGGCTTGGTTGGTAGCCATTTTGGCTATGCACTTATTCACTGATAAGCCAAAGGAAATAGGCAGTCCTGTGTTTTTTATTACTGCTTGCCGTAACTCTTGCGACCATTTGAAGCAGCCGAAAAACCGGTCTAATCCACTAATATCCACATAAAACTCATCAATGGAGGCCTTTTGCATCAAAGGTGCTCGTTCAGCAATTATCTGGGTTACCATTTTTGAGAAACGCCCGTATTCGCCCATGCTGCCTTTTACCACAATTGCTTGCGGGCAAAGTTTCAAAGCCTGACGAACCGGCATTGCCGACCGCACCCCAAACTTACGAGCCTCATAACTGCACGAAGAGACTACTCCCCTATCGCTATAACCGCCCACCACCACAGGCTTACCAATTAAAGCCGGATTAAGGAGCCGTTCAACCGATACGAAAAACGAGTCTAAATCAATATGAAGTATATGTCTGTCTGTGTTCAAAACCGTATTACAAATGTAAGTATTACCAAAATGGGAAAAGTTGAATATCTCTGCATCAAAAGGGTGATTATATCTAATAGTGAATATTCTTTAGAATAACTGTTAACTGTTTGGTATGATATATATAAGAATTTCTTAACAAGACTGTTTAATACTGAATTATAACAGCTTACAAAAAATTCAAGAGAATTATACTAAACCTGATTATTTGGGTAAATAGTTTGCTAATGTGGTTTCAGCCAAATCATTCCAAGGTAATTTATATTGTGGCATAATATTTGGCTGGTATTTGAAGAAAATAGTATTTATCAGTCATAAGTATAATTTGTATAAACAACTGATTTATCACTTAAAGCACTGTAAAAAAGAAAATTAAAAACAATTAAAACCATCGTACTATGCGTAAGTACAGTATGAGAACCTATAAATGTGTATGTGATTTTTTTGTACAGTTGATGTAAAAAAACACCCTTTTTGCAAAATTTGCAAACACAATTTTTACCACTGATTTACAGACACTTACAGATAATTTAAATTATTATCCTATAACCTTTAAACAAAACGGATAATAAATTTGTATTAATTAACATAAATATTAGCTTTGCAATATAAATTATGAACACACCATCAGAGCGTTTTAAGGCCGTTCGTAAAGAGCTCGGCCTTACTCAAAATGAATTTGCCCGCGAGTTGGGGATATCGCAGGTTGCGGTATATAAACTGGAAGAAGGGCAAATAAAAAGCATCAGCCAAGAAGTGACTCAGATTTTAGAAGAGAAATTCGGAATAAATAAAATCTGGTTACACTTTGGCGAGGGCATGATGTATCTTGATGATACCACCAATATGTACTCAGTATACAATAAACTTGAGTATCTATCTAAATTGGTTGAAAATGTACTTAGCCGCTTAGGTGGCTCAGCTCCTGTACTTTCTGAAAAACGCGGCCGTGGCCGCCCCCGTAAATCATCGGCAATTAGCGGATTTGATTCGGATTCAGAAGGTGCAATGAAACGTGGTCCAGGTCGTCCTCGTAAAAATCCGGTAAGTGCTACATCAGGTGAACGTCGCGGTCCCGGCCGTCCTCGTAAAAATCCCGTTGAAGCCAATGAAACCGGCGAAAAACGTGGCCCCGGCCGTCCTCGTAAAACACCTGTAAGCGCAGCTTCAGGCGAAAAACGCGGTCCAGGTCGTCCCCGTAAAAATGCAGCCGCTACTGCTGTTGCAAAACGTACCCCCGGACGCCCCCGTATTAAACCTCTTGAAGAAACAACCCTAAAACGTACACCCGGCCGTCCTCGTAAAAGCCCGTTGGAATCTACCAGCGAGTTAAAGCGTACACCCGGTCGTCCTCGTAAAAGCCCTGTAACAGAAACTCAAGGCGAAAAACGTGGTCCCGGTCGTCCTCGTAAATCACAACCCGAGGTAACTGCCACGGTTAAACGTTCTCCCGGCCGCCCTGCTAAAACTGCAGCTCCTGCCGCAGGTAAACGTGGTGCAGGCCGTCCGGCTAAGACTACAGCTCAACCGGTTACTGCTGAAGCTAAGCGCGGTCCCGGACGCCCTAAGAAGTCGTAATTAGTAATCCACTATTTAAATAAATAAAAACGGCATTGACTAAATTTATTAGTCAATGCCGTTTTCTTTTTACAGTATAATCAACTAAAAAACAATCAATTACAAACACATTTAATAGCAACCCTGTCTCAAATTTGAGCTTAATTAATGTGTTAAAATCTATCAGCGTAATTGTAATTCTGCTACATTTTTTTGCAAAAATATTTTCATAATTGTAATGGGTATTATTTAATATTTAGTTTATCACAATTGCTACAGCATTTATCGATTATGACCCATTGTGTGTATTATTTCGTTTATTTGCTTTTTAGTATTACAAAAAGTAGATAATGAAAACGCGTACTACATTGTTAATGGCCACTGTGTTTGTTTTTGCACAGTGTGCCTCAAAAAAAACAACCCAAAGCCCTAAGATGCCCCCACCTCCGGATGGTGGAAATAAATCAAAAACAGTTTCGATTAAAGAAAAGACAAAGAACTGTACTAAAAACGACGGTCTTTTCACCTTGTATAAGGATACCGTTACAGGTAGTGCTTACATGGTGATTAAAAAAGCTCAGTTAGGTAAAGAGTTTATTTACTTTAACTATGCTGAAAACGGTTTGGTGCTTACCGGCCATTTTAGAGGTGCCTACCGCGATAATGAAGTTTTTAGTCTGCGCAAGGTTTATGATCGTATTGAATTTGTTAAAGAAAATACCGGATTCTATTTCGACTCAACGAATGCCATCAGTAAATCGGCTACAGCAAACATTTCCCCCTCAATTTTATTGAGCGAAAAAATTGTAGCTGAAGACACCTCAAAAGGTGAGTATTTGCTTGAAGCTGATGCGATATTTTTAACAGAAGGGCTTAGCAAGGTAAAACCTACTCCGTTACCAATCCCTACAGCTGCTTTTATGTTCAACATGGGAGGTTTAAGCAAAACCAAAACAAAGTACTCAACCATACGCAATTACCCTGAGAATACAGACATTGTTGTAGACTATGTATTTGACAACCCTTCTCCTGTAATTGGCGGCGGTCCTGAGGTTACTGATGCACGTAGTGTTACTGTTACGTTGCAACACAGTTTTATCGAGGTACCGACAAACAGTTTTAGTCCACGTTATGACGACCCCCGCGTAGGATATTTTACACACGAGGTTAACGATATGACCACTGAAAGTGTTACTCCCTACCGTGATGTGATACACCGCTGGCACCTTGAAAAGAAAAACCCTGAACTAACTATTGACGAGCCTGTAACACCTATTACTTGGTGGATTGAGAATACAACCCCTGTTGAATACCGCGAAACAATAAAACAAGCTGGTATGAAATGGAATCAGGCTTTTGAAAAAGCCGGATTTAAAAACGCTGTTAAAGTGGAAATTCAACCTGATACTGCTACTTGGGACGCCGGTGATATTCGTTACAACGTATTGCGTTGGACATCTTCGCCCAACCCTCCGTTTGGCGGATATGGCCCCAGTTTTGTAAACCCACGTACCGGACAGATTTTGGGTGCTGATATTATGCTTGAGTACATTTATATCACCAACCGTTTGAAGCAAAACGATGTATTTGGAACCATTGGCCTTGAAGGTATGTTGAACGAAATGAACGACAACCACGATAAAAACGTAGGTCATTACTGCGAAGCAGGCCACTACTTGCACCAAACTACGCTTTTCGGACTTTACGGAATGATGGTGAACAACGCCACCCAAGCAGATAAAGATGAGTTTATCAAACAATCGTTGCACTACCTTATCCTACACGAAATGGGACACACATTGGGCCTTAATCACAACATGAAGGCTTCGCAAATGCTAAGCCCCGCAGAATTGGCTGATAAAAACACCGTTGAAACCTTTGGTTTGATTGGCTCAGTAATGGATTACCCTGCTACCAACTTTAGGTTGGACGGTAAAAAACAAACCAACTACTTTACCACCAAACCCGGTCCTTACGACGATTGGGCTATTGAATTTGGTTATTCAACTGCCGAAAAAGATGCGGCTGCTGAAAAAACACGCCTTGAAAAAATACTTTCTCGCAGCACTGAATCTAAATTGATTTTTGGTAACGATGCTGACGATATGCGCAGCCCCGGAAAAGCAATTGACCCACGTGTGAATGTAAACGACCTTAGCAACGATGCCATTGGCTACATGACTGAACGTATGCAAATAGCCAACAAAGTAATGGGCGAAATCAAAAACAGGTTTAGTGTTGCCGGTCAATCGTACGAACAACTACGTACTGCTTACTTGGTATTATCATCAGAATATGCAGGTGCAGCATCTATTATCTCGCGCTACATCGGCGGTGTTTATGTAGACCGTGCGATGGTGGGACAACAAGGTGCTACGCAACCTTACACCCCTGTAAAATACGAAGACCAAAAACGAGCCATGAAAACCTTGGCTGAAAACGTGTTTGCCCCAAATGCTTTAAAAGCATCTGATAACCTATACCAATACTTGCAAGAGCAGCGCAGGGGCTTTAACTTCTTTAGTTCTACAGAAGACCCAAAAATACACGACAGGGCCTTGGCAATACAAACCACAGCGCTTTCACACATTATGCACCGTACCGTAATGGAACGTCTTACTGATAGCCGCTTGTATGGTAACAAGTATAGCGTAAACGAAATGCTGACCGATTTGAACGATGCTATTTTTAAAGAAGATTTAAACGGCAATGTAAATACCATCCGCCAAAACCTTCAAATATCTTACGTAAAACGACTGATTGTAATATTGGATAAAACATCACTATACGACCATGTAAGTAAATCAGCAGCCTTAGCAGCCATGAATAGCATCCTTTCACAAATGCGTGTGGCCAAATTAAAAGGCGATGCCGAAACCAAAGCTCACCGTGAGTATGTGATATTCCTAATTGAAAAAGCATTAAAAGCAGAATAGTTTTTAGACTGACGCTAAATAAATTAAGCCCTGCCCGTTATACGGCAGGGCTTTTTTTTATGAACATGGCAGTATGTTTGAAGTACTATTATTGTTACAATACACATCACAGAGGATATGACCCACCGCCGAGATTTTATAAAAACTACAGCCGTATTAGCCGCAGGTATAGCCATAGCTCCCGGTTTTGCTTGCAAAACAACACAAGCAACCATAACTAAAGTAGCGCCCGCAACCTACCCTACAGCCGATGGGTATGTTCAAGAGAAACTCCCTTACGCTTTTAATGCCCTAGAGCCGCATATTGATGCGCTCACTATGGAAATACATTATACCAAGCATCATACAGCCTACATAAAAAAACTGAACGAAGTTAAATTTGCCCACCAAAGCATGATGGGTAAGTCGCTAGAAGAACTGCTGCAAAGTGTTTCAACATTGCCCGAAGATGTGCGCACCGTTGTTAGAAATAATGGCGGCGGCCATTGGAACCACACCTTCTTTTGGAAGATTTTAACTCCCGCCACAGGACAACAACCCAAAGGAGATTTGTTGGAAGCCATCACAAAACAATGGGGCAGTTTAGATAACTTTAAAATAGAATTTGAAAAAGCCGGTGCTGGCCGTTTTGGCTCTGGTTGGGTTTGGCTGATAAAAACCAACAAAGGATTGGAAATTACCACCACACCCAACCAAGACAACCCATTGATGGACGTTGCTGAAACCCAAGGAATACCTGTATTGGCCTTGGATGTATGGGAACACGCCTACTACCTCCATTACCAAAATAAACGTGCTGATTACCTAAAAAGCTTTTGGAATATTGTAAATTGGCAACACGCTGAAGTTTTGTTTAGTAAATAAAATTTCATTTCTAATTTGAAAATTGAATTTGAATATTATCTTTGCACTCCCAAAAACAAACGGCGGTTGTAGCTCATTCGGTTAGAGCGCTTGATTGTGGTTCAAGAGGTAGTCGGTTCGATCCCGATCATCCGCCCCAAAAAATTAAAGCCCTGCAAATGCAGGGCTTTTTTATTTTACCCTTGCCAAGCCTCAAAAACATTATTTTTACCTTGATGAAATCTGCTGCATATTGGATTGAAAAATTAGGGCTTGAAAGCCACGTGGAGGGCGGTGCATTTAAAGAAGTGTTCCGCTCTCCGCTACTACTGCAAAACTTACCGCCTGCCTTCAAAGGCACGCGCAATGCAAGTACCTCAATTTACTTTCTACTGCAAAACGGACAGTTTTCGGCTTTTCACCGCATAGCTGCTGACGAAGGCTGGCACTTTTACGAAGGTTTTACTCTTACAGTTTATGAAATCGAAGAAAACGGAACCCTCATTACCCACCGTTTGGGAAGGGATTATGATAAGGGTGAGCAGTTTCAAACAACTATCAAAGCGGGAAGTTGGTTTGGCTCGCGGGTTGAGGGTGAAGGGTACGCCCTAGTAGGTTGTACTGTTGCCCCAGGTTTTGATTTTGCTGATTTTGAGTTAGCTGACTATGAATCCCTTGCAAACAAGTACCCTGAGTACAAAAACCTTATAAAAGAATTAACCCGATAGGTTTAAACAAATAAAACTGCTACTTGTTAAGATTATACGCTCGTGGATGATTAAAGTCACTTATTTCACAAGCAAAATCACGTAAATTTGTATCATGCAAAACGAAAAATTGCAAACGGTTGAATTAGAAGTACACGGCATGACCTGTAACAGCTGCGCTATGAGCGTGCAAAAGGTATTGGAACGTGGCGGGGCTAAAGATGTAGTGGTTAGCTATGCTACCAACGAAGCCAAGTTTTTAAAAGACACCAATGTGTCTGTAGATGCCCTGATAAACAATATAGAAGGATTAGGCTATACCGTAGTAAAAGACAAAGCAACCGCTTCTGAAAAAAAAAACGCCTGAGCTTATTCTCGCTTGAGGCCAAATTCATAATTTCTTTACTGTTTTCTATTCCTTTAGTATTGCACATGGCTGTGTCGTGGCATTTTTTGCACGACCCAAGGGTGCAGTTTATCTTGTGCCTGCCTGTAATGGCAATCGGCATCATCCACTTTGGCAAAAGTGCATATCACTCTACCAGAGTTGGTGCGCCCAACATGGATGTACTGATATTTTTAGGTTCTTTCTCGGCATTTGTTTACAGTATTTGGGGTTCGGTAGTTTTTGAAGGCCTGCCCGAACAAAAAAACTACCTGTTTTTTGAAACCGCCGCAACCATTATCACTCTTGTATTACTTGGCAACCTGATTGAAAAGCGTGCAGTTACCCGCACCACAACTGCCATTGAAGAGTTGAACAAATTACAACCTGCCAAGGTGAAAAAGGTGGTTCACAACCTGCTTACCAATCACACAGAAATACAAACTACCGAACTTAAAAACATTAAAGTAGGTGATGTGATTGAAGCCACCACGGGTGACAGTATTGCAGTGGATGGAACTGTAATAAACGGCGACGGCGAAATTGACGAATCGGCCATTACGGGAGAAAGTATGCCCGTATTTAAAGACAAAGACAAGCCTGTAGTCAGCGGCACTGTGGTTAATCACGGTAAAATACACTACAAGGCAACAGCGGTAGGTAGCGATACCCTTTTAGCAAAAATTACCCAAGCCGTAAAAGATGCTCAAACACATAAACCACCTATACAGAAATTCAGTGATAAAGTAAGTTTGGTATTTGTACCCGTAGTACTGGGATTAGCCCTGCTTACCTTCCTGCTCTCCTATTTTGCTTTTGGCGTAGATGCCACAGGCTCTCTGCTGCGCTCTATTGCCGTGCTGGTAATTTCTTGTCCCTGCGCTATGGGATTGGCAACACCTACAGCAGTAATGGTAGGCTTGGGTCGTGCGGCGCAAAACCAGATATTGATAAAAGGTGCCGGCACTATTGAAGAACTGGGCAAAGTAAAAACCGTAGTGTTTGACAAAACAGGAACACTTACCACCGGACGTTTCCGTATAAAAAACTTTACCACTTACAACTACGCTGATTTTGTTGCAAAATCAGTGATATACAGTTTAGAAACTGTGAGCAACCACCCCATTGCCAAATCGATTGTAGAAGACTACAAAGATTGGAACTGGCGCAAAATGGAGTTTATGAAGGTGGAAGAAATTAAGGGCAAAGGTATTATGGCCGAAGATGCCACCGGTATTGTGTACCGTTTGGGCAGCCGTGATTTTGTTGATGACAATACTGGCGAGATAAAACATGATGCCGATATATTTCTTAGCTACAACAAAATGGTGGTAGCGTCTTTTGATATTGAAGACCAAGTACGCCCCGAAGCCAAAACGGTAATAGACTTTTTAAACAGTAAAGGCATCCGCACACTAATGTTGAGCGGAGATAATGAAAAGAAATGCAGCTTTGTTGCCGAACGTTTGGGACTAAAAGAGTTTTACCACAGTCAACTGCCGGAGGATAAACTAAGCAAACTGAAAGAGCTTTCGCAACAAGGCAAGCTGGCCATGGTTGGCGACGGGATTAATGATGCCCCCGCCCTTACACAGGCTGATATCGGCATTACGCTATCAAATGCTACGGATGCCGCCCGCCAAAGCGCCAACATAGTACTTATTGGCAACCAACTGGATAAACTGGTGGCCGCCTACCACATTGGTACAAAAACCTACAGTACTATTAAGCAAAACCTGTTGTGGGCATTGGCCTATAACGTAGTGGCGATACCATTGGCAGCTATGGGCTACCTAAGTCCCATGCTGGGTGCATTAAGCATGGCTTTTAGTGATGTGGTAGTAATTGGCAACTCGCTTCGCCTAAAGTGGCGTAAGATTGGGTAAAAGTACAGCGTCATTGCGAGGTCTTCCGAAGCAATCTCGGAGTATAGGAAACAGATTGCTTCGTCAGCCGAAGACGGCTTTCTCGCAAAGACGAATAGGCAAAAAATAAAATACATTTTGAAAATAAAACTATTGTGGATAGGCAAAACTGCCGATAAGTATTTGGAAGAAGGTATTAGCATTTATGCAGGCCGACTAAAACACTATTGCCGTTTTGAGACCCAAACCTTGCCCGATATAAAAAATGCGAAGAACCTGAGCAAAGAGGAACTGAAAGAGAAAGAAGGTAAACTGATTTTAGAAACATTAGGACAAGGGGATATTTTGGTACTGTTGGACGAAAACGGTAAACAATATACATCGCCGCAACTGGCTGATTTTGTTCAGAAATTATTGAACAGGGGTGCCCAGCAAATTGTATTTGTAATCGGAGGGGCTTATGGTTTTAGCGAAGAAGTTTACAACCGTGCCGATGCCAAAGTTTCACTATCACCTCTTACCTTCTCGCATCAAATGGTACGCCTTATTTTTGCTGAACAGCTGTATCGCGCCTTTACGATATTAAAGGGAGAACCGTATCACCACGTTTAATCTGTAATTCACTTGATAGAAATAAAAAAAGGGGCATAAAGCCCCTTTTGTATATCTAGAAGTAATGAACTTACTTATTTTACAGCATTAACAACCGCTTTAAAAGCTTCAGGGTTGTTCATTGCTAAATCGGCAAGTGCTTTACGGTTAAGACCGATGTTTTTATCGTGTACTTTACCCATAAATACCGAGTAGCTCATACCTTCTTGGCGGGTAGCAGCGTTAATACGCTGAATCCACAAAGCACGGAAATTGCGTTTTTTGGTTTTACGGTCGCGGTAGGCATATTGCAAACCCTTCTCTACAGTGGTTTTGGCAACTGTCCATACATTTTTGCGAGCGCCCCAGTAGCCTTTGGCTAACTCAAGGACTTTTTTTCTTCTTTTGCGCGAGGCAACGGAGTTGACTGAACGTGGCATAGTATTTATTTTTTGGTAGTTAGCGCCCCGATTGAAATCGGAGACTTAAGGCTAAATCCCGGTGTTAAAAAATTGGTTTAAAATTATTTACCAATGGTAAGCATTAGCTCAACATTGTTCATATCGGCTTTGCAAACGTAAGCTGCATAAGTAAGGTTACGTTTTTGCTTAGTACCTTTTTTAGTAAGGATGTGACGTTTGAACGAGTGGTTCATCCTTATTTTTCCGCTACCGGTTACCCTGAAACGCTTCTTGGCACCCGATACTGTTTTCATCTTTGGCATTGCTATATCTGTTTAAATCGTTGTTTAATATTTAATATTTCTGCAACCAGCTCTCTGTTTCCTATGGTTTTAACCGAAAACAAACAACTGAAAACTACTTTTTAGGCTTAGGGGCAATCATCATTATCATCTTTTTACCTTCAAGTTTTGGCATCATCTCTACTTTACCATACTCGGCCAAACTCTCGGCAAATTGTAACAACAATACTTCGCCACGTTCTTTGTAAACAATGGCACGTCCCCTGTAAAATACATAGGCACGTACTTTAGCACCTTCGCTCAAAAATTTGATGGCATGTTTTAATTTAAAATCAACATCATGCTCATCTGTATTGGGGCCGAACCTAATCTCCTTCACTACCGATTTCACGGAGTTGGCCTTCATTTCTTTTTGTTTTTTCTTTTGCTCGTAAAGGAATTTTTTATAATCCACTATACGGCAAACCGGCGGAGTAGCATTGGGTGATATTTCAACCAAGTCTATCTCTAGTTCGCGTGCAATTTCTAACGCTTTTCGGGTAGGGTAAACACCCTGCTCAATGTTCTCACCAACCAACCTTACTTCGGTAGCTGTGATACGTTCGTTAATCCTGTGTTCAGGTTCAAGCCTCCTTGGAGTCCTGAAGTTTCGGGGGCCATTACCACCCGGCTTGTTAGGTAAGCTAATATATACCTCCGTTAATTTTAGTTTTCGTCAATCAATTGGTTAAAGTAGGCTACAAAATCCTGCAACGAGAACGATCCAACATCACCCATGCCATGCCTACGGACAGACACTTTACTTTCTCCTTCTTCTTTCTCCCCTACTACCAACATCACAGGTATCTTCCCTACTTCTGCGTCGCGGATTTTCTTACCGATTTTCTCAGCCCGTCCGTCAACGAAGCCGCGAATATCGTACTTTTTAAGATAATTTAAAACACTTTCAGCATAATTTTGAAACTTATCACTTATCGGCAACACTGCAACTTGCTCCGGACTTAGCCAAAGCGGGAAGTTACCGGCGCAATGTTCGGTCAAAATAGCAAAGAAACGTTCCAACGAACCAAACGGTGCGCGGTGAATCATTACGGGGCGGTGTTTTTGGTTATCCTCACCTATGTACTCCAATTTAAAGCGCTCAGGCAGGTTGTAATCCACCTGTATGGTTCCCAATTGCCATTGGCGACCCAAGGCATCCTTCACCATAAAGTCAAGCTTAGGACCGTAAAAAGCAGCCTCACCGTATTCGGTAACCGTAACAAGTCCTTTTTCGGCAGCAGCCTCAATAATTGCATTTTCAGCCTTTTCCCAGTTTTCTTCAGTACCAATGTATTTGCTGCGGTCTTCTTTATCGCGCAACGATATTTGGGCAGTAAACTTCTCAAAACCAAGTTTGGCAAAAACGTGCATTACTAAGTCAATCACATTTTTAAATTCATCCTTTACTTGGTCGGGACGGCAGAAAATGTGGGCATCGTCTTGGGTAAATCCGCGCACACGGGTCAAACCGTTCAACTCACCGCTTTGCTCGTAACGGTACACCGTACCAAACTCAGCAAAACGCAAAGGCAAATCTTTGTATGAGTGGGGTTTGAATTTATAAATCTCGCAATGGTGCGGGCAGTTCATTGGTTTTAGCAAAAATTCCTCATCCACATCGGGGGTTTTGATGGGCTGGAAAGAATCTTTACCATATTTTTCGTAGTGACCGCTGGTTACATACAACTCTTTTTTACCGATATGTGGAGTAATAACGGGTAGGTATCCCCTATCGGTTTGCGAAGTCTGCATAAACTTAGTCAGCCTTTCACGTATCAACGCTCCTTTAGGTAACCACAACGGTAAACCGGGGCCTACATTCTCGCTAAAAGTAAACAACTCAAGTTCTTTACCCAACTTGCGGTGGTCGCGGCGTTTTGCCTCTTCCAACAAGTGCAGGTATTCATCCAACTCGCTTTGCTTGGGGAATGTAATACCGTATATACGGGTAAGTTGTTGGTTGCGTTCATCACCGCGCCAGTAAGCTCCTGCAATATTCAGCAGTTTAACTGCCTTTATAAACCCTGTTGATGGGATATGAAAACCGCGGCACAAATCGGTAAAGCTGCCTTGGGTGCAAAAAGTTATTTCACCGTCGGGCAAATCCTGTAACAAATCAAGTTTAAGGTTATCTCCTTTCTTGGTAAAATAGTCGATAGCATCGGCCTTGCTAATATCGCTCATCACGTAAGCATTGTCTTGCTTGGCCAACTCCTTCATCTTTTCTTCTAACTTTGTTAGTACCTCAGCATTAACAGGCTCACCACCAAAATCAATATCGTAGTAAAAACCGTTTTCTATAGCGGGACCAATACCAAATTTAGCTTTGGGGAAAATGCTTTGCACTGCTTCAGCCAACAAATGCGCCGATGAGTGCCAGAAAGCTTCTTTACCGTCCGTATCTTTCCACGTAAATAGTTTTATTGAAGCATCTGTTGTTATTGGTGTTGATGCTTCGGTGCGTTTTCCGTTTACTTCTGCTGCCAGCACGTTGCGCGCCAGCCCTTCGCTAATAGACTTAGCTACCTCCATGGGTGATACGCCCTCGGCGTATTCCCTCACGGCTCCATCCGGGAATGTAATTTTTATCATCGCTGTTATTTACGTGTTTTCTTTTTCAACTCAGCCAAAGCTTCTTTGGCTGCAACATAATCGCCATCCATTGATACTACCTGTTCGTAATCTTTTATCGCACTGGGGTAATCTCCCTTACTTTCATAAGTTAATGCACGCAGATAATATCCTCGCACATAATCAGGTTTCATTATCAATGCTTTATCAAAAGCTTCAATGGCTTTTTCAAACTGGTTAAGGTTCAGGTTTATCAACCCAATGCCCGAATACGGGCGGTAATCATCAGGGTCGATAGCCAATACCTTTTCATAATCGGCTCTTGCTTTATCATAGGCGTTCATATCAAACGCCGACATATCATAATACACTAATGCCCTTGCGTAATAAGCCTCGGCACTTAGTTCTTTTATTCGTATTGCATTGGTAAAGTACTCTTCGGCAAGTTTCAGATTGGTTTTGCCTCCTTTTACCGAAAACAAACTGCCTAGTTGCACATAAGCCTCGTAGTAATCATTATCAAGCGATACTGATTTTTTGTATTGAATAATCCCCCGCACGGTATCCTTCATCCCCACATAGTTACGACCTTTATAATAGTATGCAGCGGCACTGTTCGGGTCAATCTCAAGCAACTTATCAAAAGTAGTATTACTCTCGCTATACTGAAACAATATCATTTGCAACTCGCCCAGCTTAAGCAAAGCCTCGGTAAAATCGGGTTTAAGCTCTACCGCTTTGTTAAACGATGCCATTGCACCCGTTACGCTGTCGTTAGCAAAATACACCTCGCCCAATGCAAACCTGTATAAGGCATTTTCAGGCTCCATGCTCACCGCTTTTTTAATATCCAGCAAAGCTTTTACGGGGTTTTCCTCCCTTGCCCACTGCAATGCTCTGCGGTAATACAACTCGGGATTGTTGGGTGAGTTGGCTATGTCTTCGTTCAATTGAGCAATTACTTCCGAGCCTTTGCCGTACTTCTCCGCTAGGCTGTCTTCCAGTGACTTTGTGGCATCTTCGCCACCGGTTTTGTTCTTACAAGCCGAAAACGATACTGCCATTAGCAATGCTGCCAATAACAGTTTTGGGGTAATATATTTTATACTTTTTATCAAGTGTGTTGCGTTTGTTGCAAGGTGTGCAAAAATATTGAGTAATAGCATTTGTACCAACTTTATTATTAACGATTGTAATTGTTAACGTTTTTTTGACGCAGAAGGTGGAAGGTTTTTAGAAACAAAAATGTTCCCTACGACACTTGCTTTTAAAAAGTTCCCGACTCAGGATAGTTGCTCCAATGGGTATTTGGTTTCAATGTCGGTTTATATAAGTTTGCATTACCGCTTGTAATAACGTCCGCTATCATTTGCCATGTTTCATAACTGCTCGGTTTGTCATTATCTTCATCTCCATTCATTGATTCAGAATGAAATTCATTTGAAAAACGTTGGTAATCTATGTGATACCATTCATCTAATACTAATATCTTATCTAAGTTACTTGGGATTGATTTATACAACTCTTGGTCGGTAGCACAAAAAATAGTTTTGTGTTTATACGCTATCACCCTTGCTACAGCCTCTACACCTATTGCGTTTGCATCATAATCGCTAATATTTACACCTGCATCTTTATAATCAGCTTTAGTGTAAACCAGCGGGATTTTCTGTCCTCTTATTGTCCAATGTTTTGCATCTTCTTTTAAAACATCAACATCAATGGTTTCCTCAACTTCATCATCGTTTAGTAAACCTATTTGATAATCATTACATACATAATTATTATACCTTTCTAAATTGGTTAAACAATTACCAAAGTACGTTATCGACAAAAAGATATTTCCTGCTCTTGGATTAAAACCAACTCTTTCTATGGCTATTGCCCAAGTCTCTTCTTTCCCTCTGAATACATTTAATCTGCTTTCAATTAGATAAGAGTATATATCATTAAACCACACAAAACGCTTATACCCCCCATCATGTGAATTGTCAAGTGCATTTAGAACTTCAATCTTTAAACTCATTATTGCAAATGTAGCGCAGTTTTTAAATAGATACCGATAGCGTTCTTTCACCAATCATATTGAGGCACTACCTCTTATTGCAATCACAAAGACTAAGGCGTTGAAACCCCTCTTTATTCCAATTATCTTTTTGCGAAGGACTTAAGTCCTTCGCAAAAAGGTAATTACAAAAGTGACAGGTTTTAACCTGTCATAGCAAAAGACCATCATCTCAACAAATCCTAAAATCAATAAATCAACAATTCTGCAATTCTTTACCTTTGCCCATCATGGAACAACTAAAGGCACAAATAAAAGAGTTAGCAGCCAAGTATAGCTCCGACAATATAGGCAACCGTCGCCATTTGCACAGCCACCCAGAGCTTTCGTACCAAGAATACGAAACCGCCAAGTTTGTGGAGGCTAAACTGACCGAGTACGGCATTACCCGCTTCGAGCGTAAGGCTGAAACAGGTGTGATAGCGATTATTGAAGGGCGTAACCCGCAAAGCAAAACCATTGCCTTGCGCGGCGATATGGATGCCTTGCCCATTGTTGAAGCCAACGATGTCCCTTACAAATCGCAAAACGAAGGGGTAATGCACGCCTGCGGACACGATGTGCACACCTCATCGCTATTGGGTACAGCCCGTATATTAAACCAACTGAAAGACCAACTGGAAGGTACAATAAAGCTGGTGTTTCAGCCCGGCGAGGAAAAAATACCCGGCGGTGCATCGTTACTGATAAAAGAAGGTGTGCTTGAAGCTCCCAAAGTGCAAAAGATGATTGGCCAGCACGTAATGCCCCAAATTGAAGCCGGAAAAATCGGTTTCCGTAGCGGGTTGTACATGGCCAGTGCCGATGAATTGTATGTAACCGTAAAAGGCAAAGGCGGACACGGTGCGCAACCCCAACAAAATATAGACCCTGTGCTGATTGCCAGCCATATTATTGTGGCTTTGCAACAAATTATCAGCCGCAACAGCAGCCCGCTTGACCCTTGTGTGTTGAGTTTTGGCAAGGTGATAGCCAACGGAGCTACTAATATTATCCCCAACGAGGTAAAAATAGAGGGCACTTTCCGCGCACTGAACGAGGAATGGCGTGCCGAAGCCCATCGCCGTATGGTGAAAATGGCCGAAGGTATTGCCGAAAGTATGGGCGGAAGCTGTGTGTTTGATATACACAAAGGGTATCCGTTTTTGAGGAACGACGAGGCCCTTACTGCCGCAGCCCGCAGCTATGCCGAAGAATTTGTAGGCAAAGAAAACATTGTGGATTTGGATATTTGGATGGCGTCGGAAGATTTTGCTTATTACAGTCAAGTAGTGCCCAGTTGTTTTTACCGCTTGGGTACGGGCAATAAAGCAAAAGGGATTACTTCATCGGTACACACCCCTACTTTTGATGTTGACGAAACCGCCCTTGAACTTGGCGTAGGCTTAATGACTTGGATGGCTTTGAGAGAACTATTATAAACCAAATTGTTATCAATTGCCACACACTAATTATTCTACACAAGTTTTGTTATTAGGGTACAGTGATGTCTTTGATACACCTCCTGATAAGATAGATACCTATCTAAGTGGTATTAGCCGAACAACTTTATTAAGTGCTGCTGAACACTTCTTAGGATTCAAACCAACAAATAGAGAAAACATCTATGACTTCTTATCATGGTATTGTAGTAAAGAAAATGCTGAATTTGTTGACCAAATTTGTCAGAAGATAAAAGAAAAAGAAAAACGCCTAAACAAGCAATTTAAAATAGTCAACCCATTAGCAAGTTTAAAGCTTTATGAATATTGTTACAATCAAAACGAAGTAGTTGATTCAATAACAAATATTGAGCTTGAGCAAAACATTTTCAAAGCGTATACACTTATTAACGAAACAATCGATAAAAAGGAACTAAGCCATAAGAACAAGTATGAATATCTTGCTGGAGACGAAAAGCTAATCGCTGTTTTCTTAACTCCAAACATAGCCAAAGATGAATTTATAAATTACAATCTACATAACGTTAACATTTGCCAAGTAATAAAATCTGTTCTATTCTTTGAGTTTCTAGAAAAGGAAAAACCAGTATTATTGGAAAGCTTTATTAATAAACTTAATGCCTATGATTGGAAAAACCTTCTTAGAGAACTTATTTCATTTACATGGGTTGTTTTAAATGAAGGGCGTCAAGAAGGCAGGACTACAATTCAAATCTCTAATGAGAGAAATAATAGAGATTGGTTTTGTGATTTCTTAGATAGTTTCGTAAATACGTTTCCTAAATTATCAAATCCTGAAAAAGATTTTATCGAACTAAGAAGTAAGCCATTTTATAGAATGTTAGAAGATTTTACATATAGCATTACTTATCCGCTATTCGCTATTGAGCAGATTCATAAAGGACTATTTTTTAAAGTTTGGGAAGAAGATAAAACATTAAAACATACCAAAGATTTCAGGAGTTTTTATTGTGATTTCTTTTCTGAAAAAGAACTTTTTTATAAAATTCTCAAAAGTTTACTTCCAAATAACTATAAGAAGTTAAGTGGTGAAGAAATTAAACAACGATATAATATTGATGGAGAGCCTGATTTTTATTCAAGAAATGAGGATAATATCTTCATTTTTGAATCGAAAGATATTCTTATCAGTGCTGAGATAAAACATTCATACGACTATGAAGCTATTAAAAGTGAATTACAGAAAAAATTGCTTTTAAACGAAAGAGGCCGAAGAAAAGCAATTATTCAACTTACAGATAATATACATAATACTTTAAATAAAACTTTAAAGTATGATAATGAATACAATAGAAGTAAAGCAAAAATATACCCAATACTCGTTCTTCATGAGAGGATGTTTAATTGCTTGGGTTTAATAAACTTATAAATCAGTGGTTTAAAGAAGAACTAGAAAAAATTAAGAAGGTTGACAAAAAAAATATCAGACCCATAACTGTTATTGATATTGACACTTTGATACTTTATCAAGACTATTTTAAAGACGGTAAACTTAAACTTCACAAGTTAATAGATGAATACCATTCTTACACAGATTTGTCTATCAAAGTCACAACTAAGGAAGCAGTTATTGACAAACTACTATCGTTTCCATCTTACGTAAGCATGAAACACGCAATTAATAGCCCCCCAAAAATGTTTAGGGATTTAGGGACTTCAATTATAGAGCAGGTTTAATAAAGACAATAATTACAAAGTACCCTTTAGGCATAACAAACCGCCCTTGAACTTGGCGTAGGCTTAATGACTTGGATGGCTGTGAAAGAATTGACTAACAACTAATATTTTTATACAATCTTACGCAAACAAAAGCCCTCAGGACTTAAGTCCTGAGGGCTTTTGTAATTTTAACAGATACTGACTTCAGTCCGTATCTCTCCCAATTTAAAAAGTCTTTTCAAAATAATTTGTTAGACGAGTCTAAATTTATATTTTTGCACACAGAAAACAAAACCATGAAAACAAAGTATACACTCATAGGTATTTTAATGCTGTTGACCATCAGCTTTACTGCCTGTGAAAAACTAATCCCGCCCCCGCCCGCCGAGGATGAATTGCTAGACGGACCGGTGGAAGGATTAACCACTGCCGAACACGCCCGCTTTTTGGCCGGCGATGTGGCCTTTAATAACGAGGTATTTACAGCCCAAACCGGCCTAGGCCCCTTTTTTGTAGCCACCTCTTGCGCAAGCTGCCATGCTGGCGACGGTAAAGGGCATCCTTTTACAACTCTTACCCGTTTTGGGCAATCGGACACATTGGGTAATACCTTTTTAGATAAAGGTGGGCCACAGTTGCAAAACAGAGCCATCCCCGGTTATCACCCTGAAAAACTACCTGCTGGTGCTACCTTTTCTAACTTTATGCCGCCTGCAAATACCGGTCTCGGCTTTTTGGCTGCCCTTACAGATGCCCAGTTGCTGGCCATAGCCGACCCAAACGATTTAAACGGCGACGGAATATCGGGCAGACCTAATTACATTGATGCACCAAGCTATTTCACACCCCAATCGTTTCACATACCTATGAACGGCAGGTACATTGGCCGTTTCGGTAAAAAAGCAGCCGCTATTGATTTGTTACATCAAACCGTTAACGCCTATAATCAAGATATGGGGATTACGTCAACGTTTAATCCCATCGACCAATATACCCAACAAACTGCCGACCCTGAGGTTTCTGACAACGTAGTGCACGATGTAGTGTTTTACTTGCGAACGCTAAAAGCACCTATACAACGTACACCAAACAATACCGATATAGTAAACGGCAGGGTGTTGTTTGCTTCAGTGGGTTGCGCACAATGCCATACTCCGCAATGGACTACGCCGACATCGGATATTGAAGCGTTATCAAACAAAACGTTTTACCCCTATACCGATTTGTTGTTACACGATATGGGACCTGCCCTTGACGATAACTATACAGAAGGTATTGCCACCACATCCGAGTGGCGCACCCCTCCCCTATGGGGCATCGGGCTTTCGCCCAACTCGCAGGGTGGGAATTATTTTCTTATGCACGACGGCAGGGCACGCACTATTAATGAGGCTATATTGTTACACGGCGGTGAAGCCACAGGCAGCACCACCCAATACAAGCAACTAACCGAGGCTGAAAAAGCATTACTAATCAAGTTCATCGAATCCTTATAAAAAGATGGACCGTAAAGAATTTATAAAGCTTTGTGGAGTGGGCTGTTTAGGCTTGGCTACCATGTCTTTACTGCAAAGCTGCGGAGGTATGAAGTACTACACCGCTGCCTTAGAAAACGGAGCATTAAAAATCCCTTTGTCGGCCTTTGAAGGAGGTGAGAAAAAACATTTGCCCCATGTAATTGCCCAAAACGACCAATTGCAATACCCTATTTGTGTGTATCGCTTTGGAGAAAAAGAATACAGTGCACTGCTGATGCAATGCACTCATCAAGGGGCAGAATTGCAAGTATTTGGCGACAGACTTCAATGTCCTGCACACGGCAGCGAATTTACCTCCAAAGGCGAGGTGCAAAACGGCCCCGCCGACCAACATTTAAGAACTTTTGAGGTATTGATTGAAAACGAATACATACGCGTACTTTTAAAATGAACAAATTACTGATAGCCGCATTGATGGTAATAGCCACCACTATTGCCCGTGCGCAAATGGATAGCTCACTCTTAAAAAGAGTCCCGACCGATACATCAAAACAAACCGGGATGAATATGGACGCTGTATACAACCGTCCCTTTTTGCAAGTGAACAAAGTACCTGTATCGCTGGGTGGCTATGTTGAGGCTCAGTACCAATACATTGGCACAGATGGCGTAACGGATGGTCACAGTTTTAGTTTACCCCGTATGACACTGTTTGTAGCGTCATCTCTACACCGTAGGATTAAATTTTTATCGGAAATAGAACTGGAAGAAGGCGGAAAGGAACTATCAATTGAGTTTGCCGCAATGGACATCAGTTTTAACCCGTTGTTAAACCTGCGAGGCGGAGTAATAATGAACCCCATTGGGGCATTTAACCAAAACCACGACGGCCCTAAATGGGAGTTTACCGACCGTCCTATCGCTATGACCCAGATGTTGCCCGCAACGTGGAGCAATGTTGGGTTTGGATTGTATGGTAAACAGTACCGCAAAAACTGGGCATTTGGATATGAAGCCTACCTTACCAACGGTTTTAACAACGACATTATAAGCAATACTGAGAATAAAACATTTTTACCCGCATCAAAAGCAAGTAAAGAACGTTTTGAAGAAAGTAGCAACGGAAAACCATTGCTAACGGTTAAAGGAGCCGTTCGTCACTCAAAAATCGGAGAGATTGGTCTATCGTATATGGGTGGAGTTTATAATAAGTTTGAAGAGGATGGTTTGCGTTTAGATAAACAACGCCGCTTAAACGTATTTGCCATAGACTTTAACACTACCTTACCTAAACTAAACACCTACATTGTTGGTGAATGGGCGTGGATAAACGTGGATGTACCCGAAACATACAGCCAACAATACGGAAACAGGCAACAAGGCGGTTTTATTGATTTTGTTCAACCGGTGTATAAAAAGAAAATGTTTGGGTTTGACAAGCCGATTTGGAGTGTGGCGCTTAGGTTGGAATATGTAGATTGGAACGTTGGTAAGTTTAAAGAAACTAACACCAACATAGCCGAAGATTTGTGGGGCATAGTACCGGGCATTAGTTTCAGGCCTGTGCAGCAAACTGTTTTGCGCCTTAACTACCGCTATATGCAACAACGCGATATTTTGGGCAACCCTCCTGCTAATACAGGCGGCATACAAGTGGGTATATCGTCTTATTTCTAAGCCTTTTACTCCATCCGTTTACTCAAAATCCAGTTTTTCATCATGGCATCATCCAGTATTTTGCCAATTACCCTGTATCCTGAGCTCTTCAACGGGTTATGGCTATCCAGTTCTTGCGCCATTACACCTTCTTGCGGCAAATAGTAATTAGAGTGTACAAAACGGATTACTTTACCATCGTTATAGATAAAGCCCGTATGGTTATCAAGTCCTACGACATATAACCCCTTACCTGCTTGTTGAATATATTCTTCAACCTCAGATACAGGACGGTTGATAATGTGTTTCAATTTCTTGGTCATACCTTTTATCATCGTTTCAGAGGCAACACAAGCCCACTTTACTCTTGGGATATTAAACCCTGCATCTTCAAGCACAGTAGTTACAAAATACCCACAGGCAATCGCTCCTTCTTTGGGGGTTCTGGTAGTTCCATGAAACTCCCATGCTGTGCCGTACCAATGCCCGAAATAATCTTTAATAATTAACGTAGATAGTGTATCGTGTGCGGCTTTTAGTAGCGAGTCTTTTTGACTTTCTGATGCTGATTTGTATGCTGTATTGAACTCCGCTTTTAACTCTTTCACAAAACTCTTCAATGTGTCATACGATTCAAATCGACTCACCTCTTGTGCCTCGTTGCTTCCGCAAGCACAAAACAACAACAGCAGTGTCAACAATTTAAGGTTCAGGCTGTTTAAATTAAAACCCATCGGTAGCTAATGTAACGATAAATCCTATCATTCTATTTCAACAAAAAAAAGCCCGAAAGTTTGTTTCAACCTTCGGGCTTTGAAATTATGTAAATCAATTACTTAGAAGCAATGTATTTCTCTAATTCGTCTGCATAAGAGCTAAAGCTGAAAGCATCGCCTACTGCAAAAAAGTTAGCTTTATCGTAGCTCATATCGTAGGCATATTTTGCTACATCCAGTTTATAACTGTCAAATGAAAAGGTTAGCAATAACTGTTTCACTTGTTGGGCAGTATAGTGGTTGCTCTTTAAAGCATTTTTAGCGGTTAACACTTTTTTGCTGTCAAACGTAACATTCTTAAGACGCTTCACCAAGTCATCAGCTTGTTGTTGAGTGGCAAATACAATTTGTGGTTGCTGAGGGGTTGGACACACATTAGGCAAGGGTTGTGGGTTGACAGGAGGAATTTGACCAATAGCCTCGCGTTGGGTAATACGCAACACCCCATAAGCATCAACGGTTGCAAACAATCGGGTATTGGCCTCAAAGTTTACAGCACCGTTGTAAGTAGTTTGCCATGCACTTCCGTTAGTCGTAGTTGTCATGTAACGTACGCTCACCATTTGCAAGCCGGCGCTCATGTTTTCAAGAAAAAACTGGCTGCCGTAAAAGTTCAGGCTTTGTGCCCCAATAGTAATGGTGTAGTTATTTGTTGCAGGAAAGGTAAGATGCAGCGCGGCTGTAGCTGAGCTTGCGGGGTAGTACACCTGATTGTTTTGTTGGTGATTGTGAAATACGCTTCCCCATTGTGCAAAAGCAGCAGTGAAAAACAAAATAAGCGAGAGAGTTGTGTAGATTTTTTTCATAATTGTGTTCTCCTTTCCTCTTAGCGGCTGCTAAGATTTTGTATAGTATAGAATACACTTTTTGTGCCAATCCGTAAATCACAGGCTAAAACCCTTACTACACAAGGGGAAACAAATCAATCATATTTCCTCAAAAAAATATTTACCGAGTGTTTTTTTAAATATTTTTGAACTGATGAAAAAGCTGTACAAAAAGATATTCCTATACTTTCTGCTTTTCTTGGCCGTTATCACAGCATTTATTGCTTGGGCTAATCATCATGTGGAATCAAAAGCTAAAAACCACCTTTACAAAACCGCTGCGGAGGTTCCCGCAACCAACGTGGGATTGGTATTAGGCACTTCACGCAAACTTATAAACGGACACAATAATTTATACTTTGAATACCGCATAAAAGCGGCTGTAGAACTGTTTAAATCAGGCAAAGTGAAACACCTGCTGGTAAGCGGTGATAATCATATAAAAGGGTACGATGAACCCGAAGACATGAGACAGGCTCTTATTGCCGCCGGAGTACCGGATAGTTGCATCACATTGGATTATGCAGGTTTCAGAACCTTAGACTCCATTATCCGCTGCTGGAAAGTGTTCGGGCAAACAAATTTTGTTGTGATATCACAAGAGTTTCATAACGAAAGAGCCGTATTTCTTGCCTCTTGCTACGGGTTAAGTATTTCTGCCTACAACGCCCAAAACGTTGATAATTACTATGGGTTGCGCACCCAAATACGGGAGTATTTTGCCCGTGTAAAGGCTATTTTAGATGTTTATGTGCTGAAAAAGAAACCGAAGTTTTTAGGAGAGCCTGTACAAATCAAACTGTAAAATCAGCTCACAATTCCTTTAGCAATATTCTTTTCAAAGTATTTACAAAAGCTATTCATGCCGCATATTTCGCATTTTGGCTTGCGGGCTACACAAACATACCTTCCGTGTAAGATAAGCCAATGATGGGCCGTAGCAATGTGTTTTTCGGGTATATACTTCACCAGCTGTTTCTCAGTTTCAAGCGGGGTTTTAGCATTTGTAGTTAATCCCAATCGCGCCGATACCCTGAAAACATGGGTATCAACAGCCATTGCAGGCATGTTGTAAATCACACTGGCTATTACATTGGCCGTTTTACGCCCCACTCCTGGCAACTTTTGCAACTCTTTAATATCAGCAGGTATTTCACCGCCAAAATCATTCAGCAGCATATTAGCCATGCCAATTAGGTGCTTGGTTTTGTTATTGGGATAACTGATGGATTTGATATAGGGAAACAACTCATCAAAGTTGGTTGCTGCAAGAGCTTCAGGATTTGGAAATGCTGCAAATAAGGCCGGGGTAACAATGTTTACCCTTTTATCGGTGCATTGGGCAGATAAAATAACCGCTACCAACAATTCAAACGGGTTGGTATAATGCAATTCGGTTTCTACTTGCGGATGGTTCTCGAGCTGAAATTCGATGAATTTTTTAAATCGTTCGCTTTTTTGCACAAAGCAAAATAAGGGAATTTTAAGAGATTGGCCTAATACGGATTACACACAGCTTACAGGGCAAATAAAAAACTTGCCTAAAACTATATAGGGTAGATACGCTATTCCGCGTGGTGCTCGGGGGCCGAGTGATAACTTGCCGAGTAATCCATCACCATGTTTATGGTAGTGGCATCCGGCTCAAACTGCTCAGCATCCAGTCGTTCTTTAGTTTCTTTCAACTTCTGGAACTCTGCCCTCAAAGCAACATCGGTAATTAGTTGTTCGGTAAGTACTGCGGCCTTGTCAGCATTCATCTCGCCATACAAAAACAGCAGTAAATCATTAGTAGTAAAGTTAGAGTTCATAGGCGTAAAACCTGTTTGTACACTCTAACGAATTTATTTTAAAAATATTTCAATGCAAACTAATTTCTTTTTCAAGCATCATTTTACGCAGGTTGTTCAATGCATATCGCATACGTCCCAGCGCGGTATTTATGCTCACTTGGGTTAAGTCGGCAATTTCTTTAAAACTTAAATCCCCATAGTGGCGCAATACCAATACTTGTTTTTGTTCTTCAGGCAAAAGGTTAATAAGCTGCCTCAATTGTTTTTCAGTTTGGCGACGGATAATTTGTTCCTCGCGGTTTTCATCAGCCAGCTCAATGTACCTGAAAATATCTTCGCCATCACTATCGGTAATAGTTGGGGTACGTTTTGCCTTACGGAAATAATCAATGGCAAGGTTGCGGGCAATACGAACTACCCAAGGAAGGAATTTACCCTCTTCGTTGTACTTCTCATGCTTAAGCATCTGTATTACCTTAATGAAGGTCTCCTGAAAAAGGTCTTCAGCAATGTAACGGTCATTTACGATAAGGTAAATGGTAGTAAAGATTTTACGCTTGTGACGCTTAATAAGCATCTCTAGACAGGGCTCGTTTCCACTAACGTAGAGCTGAACCAACTCATGGTCGCTGATTTGTTGGATTTTCATAAAACCTCCTTTAAACCTGATTAAGTATTTAAAAAACTTGTGCCTTTGCAGGCAATAAACAAAGTAGAGGTTTTATTCTATAGGCGTTATCAGAAATTAGGTTTAACTATTGTTTATGTAAATTTAGTGAAAAATAGTTTTAAAAATGCAAGGCCTGCTAATTTTTTTTATCGAAAAACTTGTTTAAGTGCAACTTTTCACAAAAGAGTTTCGTCTGAAAGTGCCTTTTACTAAGGCGAAAGTGCATTTGTAAGAAGAATGAAATATTTTTTAGAAGCCTTCGTTTTAAGGCTTAATAGAACATGCCCACAATGGCTGCGGTGAGCAAACAGGCAATTGTACCGCCCAATAATGCCCTTAGCCCCAGTTGAGACAATAAAGTCCGTTTATCGGGAGCTAACGAACCTATACCCCCAATTTGAATGCCGATAGAAGCAAAATTTGAGAAGCCGCAAAGAGCGTACGTAGTGATAACGATGGTTTTGGTATCAACTATTACCCCTGCGTTTTTAAGGTTACCAAAACTGGTGTAGGCATAAAACTCGTTAAGAATGGTTTTCTCACCCAATAATTGCCCTACGGTAAATATATCGTTGTTGTTTACCCCGATAAGCCATGCAACAGGCGAAAACAGATGGCCCAACAAAAACTGAAATGAAAGCTCTTTGTACATTCCGCCCGTTCCGGCAGCAATGGCCTCGTTCAGTCCGGTCAAATCCCCTACCCCAATCAGTATTGAGTTTAATAAGTATATCAACGCCGTAAATACCAAAAGCATAGCTCCTACGTTTACGGCAAGTTTCAACCCTTCGGTAGTACCTATCGAAACAGACTCTAATATGTTTGTGCCGAGCTTTTCGTTATTCACTTTAAGGCTGCTGTCAAATTCTTCGGTTTCAGGCACAATAAGCTTGGCGGCCACAATGGCTGCCGGAGCCGACATTAGTGATGCTGTAAGTAAGTGTGTGGCAAAAAACCGTTGCATTTCAGGGTCATTTCCACCCAAAAAGCCGATAAATGCCGACATAACACCGCCTGCAATAGTAGCCATCCCTCCCGTCATAAGACATAACATTTCGCTACGAGTCATTTTGGGGATATAGGGTTTTATCACCAAAGGGGCTTCGGTTTGGCCCACAAAAACGTTGGCTGCTGCGGCAAGGCTTTCGGCACCTGATAAACGCATGGTTTTTTTCATTACCCACGCAATACCGTAAACTACTTTTTGCAGAATGCCTAAATAATATAATAATGAGGTAAGGGCTGAGAAAAAAACAACGGTAGGCAGAATTTTAAACGCGAAAAGAATTCCGTAGTTCTCGGTATCCGTTACCAATTCACCAAACAAAAACTCGGAGCCTTTATTGGTAAACTCAAGTACCTTAACAAATCCGTTACCGATAGTATTGAAAAACGCCCAAAAGAAATCAACTTTTAATACCAGCACTGCAAACACAACTTGCAATAAAAGACCTGCAAGTATCAACCTCCAGTTTATTTGCTTACGGTTGCTGCTAAACACCCAACCTACTGCAACTAAAAACGCTACACCTAATAACCCGCGTAAAATGCTAATTAATGAAAGTTCAGGCATTGGTTAATAGGTTATAGGTTAAAATAAGTACATAGTGGTATTACCTGCGCTTTCGAATTTCGTCCCTAATGCGTGCCGCTCGTTCGTAGTCTTCAACTTCTTCAGCTTCTTCCAGCATCGATTCTAATTCACTCATGGTGTAATTAGAGTAATCGTTTTGGCCGGGTGCACGTTTTAAAACAGGCTCTTCTTGTGGTGGAGATGCCGGACGGGCAGGACCTTCTTCGTCCTCCTCGTCACCTTGCAGGTTAATACCTGCCATTTCCATGATATGTTCAAAGGTGGTAACGGGGCAATTGAAACGCACCGCCAATGCAATGGCATCGCTGGTGCGCGCATCAATTTCGTGCCGCTCATTACCCATTTTGCAAATTATCTTTGAATAGAATACCCCCTCGATAAGGTTGTATATAACTACTTCATCTACTTCAATGTTGAAAGTACGGCAAAACGAGATAAAAAGGTCATGAGTCATTGGCCTGAAAGGCACAATTTTTTCAATCTCAATCGCAATAGCTTGTGCTTCAAAACTGCCGATAATTATTGGCAGTTTGCGGTCGCCTTGCGTTTCACCCAAAATAAGGGTGTATGAGCCGTGCGTTTGCCCTGACGTAAGTCCTACTATTTCAAGCCGTATTTTTTGCATCAGCAGTGGGGCTTCTATGTCTTTCTTTTAGTTAGATGTAGCTTTTAGTTTTTTAGCTGCTTCAATAAGTTTGGGCACAATCTCAAAAGCATCGCCCACAATACCGTAATCGGCAGCTTTAAAAAACGGAGCTTCGGGATCTTTATTCACAGCTACAATCACTTTGCTTGAGCTAACGCCTGCCAAGTGCTGTATTGCACCTGAAATACCCACCGCAATATACAAGTTGGGTTTAATGGTAATCCCTGTTTGGCCTACGTGTTCATCGTGCGGCCTCCAGTGCATATCGCTCACAGGTTTTGAGCAAGCTGTGGCAGCACCCAAAGTAGCAGCAAGTTCTTCAATCATTCCCCAATTTTCGGGGCCTTTCATACCACGTCCAGCTGAAACTACTAATTCAGCTTCAGTCAAAGGTATTTTACCTGTTACACGGTTCACCTCAACAGTTTGGGTTTTCCATGCATCAGCACCCACTTGGGCATCGTGGTTTATAACAGCAGCTTCGCCGCCGTAGTTATTTATTTGGTATGAGTTGGGGGTAATAGCCAATACTTTAGTAGCAGTAGTTACTGTTACATCTGCAAATGCTTTACCTGAAAACACACTTTTACGTACTACAAAGCCGTTTGATGTGGTTGGCAACGCAACAACACCCGATGCAATACCGGCATCAAGTTTCACAGCAACACGTGGGGCAACTGATTTGCCTGTGTAGGTGTTTGATATAATAACAGCTTGTGCGCTTTCTTTTTTAGCTACTTCTGCAATAGCCGCGCTATAAGCTTCGGGGGTAAATTTATCAAGGTTAATAGCATATACCGCTTCGGCACCGTTATTACCTAATGCCTTCAAATCGGCTTCGGCAACATTGCCTATTGATACGGCAATGGTTTTGGTTCCTAATAATGTAGCGGTTTCTTTGGCATACGAAACTGCCTCAAGAGTAGATTTTTTAAACTTTCCGTCAACGCTCTCAGCAAATACCAGTACTGACATATCTTATCTTTTCTGATTAATAAAGGTACAACTTTTTTTCAATTTCCGTATTAGATAACCTTTGCCTCGTTGTGCAATAACGCTATCAATTCGCCTGCATTTTCAGCAGCAATCATTTTGCAACCTGCTTTGGCTGCGGGTAGTTCAAACGCATTAAACGCAGAGGCCGCTTTGTGTGCACTTGGCTCAACAACTGCCAAAGGCTTTGTACGTGCTGCCATAATACCACGCATGTTTGGAATACGAGGCTCGGTTAGCTCTTTTTGTGCGCTGGCAACTATGGGTAATGCTACTTTCACGGTTTCTTTACCACCGTCAATATCACGCACTAGGATTGCTTCGCCACCTGCTACATCTATTTTGGTAACAACGTTCACGCTGGGTATGCCCAACATTTCAGCCAACAAACCACACACCAAACCACCGTTATAATCAATACTTTCACGTCCGGTAAGTATCAAATCAAAACCTTTGTCTTTAGCATAAGCAGCTATTTCAGCAGCTACAAAAAAAGCATCGGTTGGGTTGGCATTAATACGCACCGCATCGTTTGCACCAATTGCCAATGCCTTGCGAATGTTAGCTTCAGCATCAGCAAGCCCTACGGTTATTGCAGTAACTGTTCCTCCGCCGGCCTCGGTAATTTCAAGGGCACGGGTCAGAGCCAGTTCATCGTACGGATTGATAATAAACTGCACACCGGCAGCATTAAATTTGGTATTATTATCGGTGAAGGTGATTTTTGTGGTCGTATCGGGAACAACACTAATACAAACTAAAATTTTCATTCAAACAGTATTATTTAACTTGGGTTAGTTTAGTTGGGTCCTGTTTTTTTAAAAGGACTGCAAAGGTATTGAAAAAAGATGGAAAACAAGCGGGTAATACAACTGAAACAGTTTTTGGCTGATACGCCGAACGATGCGTTTTTAAACTATGCATTAGCCATAGAATATGTAGGCATGGGTAATGACGGTGAGGCAAAAACGATTTTTGAAACTCTATACAACACACAACCTGACTACACGGCCACTTATTACCATTTAGGTAAATTGTATGAGCGTGAAAACAGGAAAGAAGAAGCCGAAGCCATATACCGCAAAGGCATAACAGCTACTATGAAAAAGCGGGAACAACACGCCATGGCCGAGCTGCAAAATGCGCTTGCCAATTTGTGGATTGATGATGAAGATTAGTTGGGAAACTTTTAGAAGGGTGTTACAACACCTCTTCTAAAATCTCAAGGGCGGCGCGAGCCATTTTGTTTTCGCTATCCAACAAAGGATTAATTTCTGTAATCTCTAAGGCGATAGTTTTGGGGTCGCGCAGCAAGTTATACAGCAGCGTTTTAGCCTCGTACAAATTCAGGCCTTCTGGATAAGGTGTGCCTGTGCCCACAGAAACGCTTGGGTCTAAGCTGTCAACATCAAACGATACGTATAAAATATCGCAGTTTTTAAGGTATTCCAGTGTCTCTTTTGCCACTTTCTCAATACCAATTTCCTTTACCTCTTTAGGGGTATAAAACTCAATATTTAAGTTATCAATCACCTCCCACTCTTGGCGTTCAAGATCGCGTATATCTATATACACAATATCACTTGGCAGTATTTTAGGACTGATCCCCTTGCTACCGGCGTATTTCAACTCGTTCCAATACTCCATTGTAGCCTCGTCTTCTTCGTTAATAGCGTTCTCGCGGTTATCAATCCCTAACGAAACAGCCATTGGCATACCGTGCACATTTCCCGAAGGGGTGGTAAGCGGTGAATGAATATCGGCGTGGGCATCAATCCAAATCACACCCAACCTTTTATCGTCGTAATAGTTTTTAATACCGGCAATACTTCCTGCGGCATTACTATGGTCGCCTGAAAAAATCAACGGAAACTCACCTTCGCTCAATGTTTTTTCTACCTCAAGTGCTATTGAGTTAATTATCTGTGATATAGAGTCGATATTTTTTGCATCTTCATACGCCGTGTTGTGGCTCAACATGTAGTTAAGGTCACCAACCCGCGCTGTTAAATATTTGTTAATTTTTTTTCGCCCTTTGTTCATGTCGGCAAAGCGTAATGCCGTTGGACCTAGACTTGAACCGCGTGTACCTGCACCTAATTCAGAAGGAACCTCAATAACCTTTATTCTTCGTGTGCTCATTTAAAAAACTCCTTAGTTTTATAGTCAGCTTCGTTATACTTTTGCGCCTGTTTTTTAAAAACAATTTGTACAGTAACTAAAATACAACTGAAATAAATTAACACAATAATACGAAAATTAGGGCAGCAAATGATTAAGAACAGATATATCGACCTTATTGAGCAAACTTTTTACTTCCCCCGTCACGGGTTTGATTTAAAAAACTTTGAGCTTACTTTTCACGATATTCCGTTGATGGAGATGATTGAGGAGTACGGAACCCCATTAAAATTTACGTACCTGCCCAAAGTGGGGATGCAGATTGAAAAATCGAACACATTATTTGAAAATGCAATTTCTAAATATAGTTATAACGCCGGCTATAAGTATTGCTACTGCACCAAAAGCTCACATTTTAATTTTATAATAGAAGAAGCTCTTAAGCACAATGTAGGGCTTGAAACTTCTTCTTCGTTTGATTTAGATATTATTAAACACCTGAACCAAAAAGGGCTATTACCCAAAGACCGCGAAATAATTTGCAATGGCTACAAAACCGAAGAGTATGCCCGCAAAATTGTTGAAATGGTAGAGCTTGGTTTTGTAAACCTTGTTGCGGTGTTAGATAATCCCTCAGAGCTTGATTTGTACACAAAATACCCAACCACTATAAATTTAGGGATACGTATTGCTACTGAAGAAGAGCCTAACTCTTCGTTTTATACCTCACGTTTAGGGCTTAGTTCAAAAAAAGCGGTGGAGTTTTATGAATCACGCATAAAAAATGATGCCCGCTATTCACTAAAACTAATGCACTTTTTTGTGAATACAGGTATTAAAGACACCACGTATTACTGGAGTGAGTTATCGAGGTTGATAAACGTTTACTGCGATTTGAAAAAAGTAGCCCCCGAATTGGAAGGGCTGGATATAGGCGGCGGTATGCCTATTTATACCACACTGGGCGTTGAGCATGATTATGCGTACATGATTGACCAGATAGTGATGTATATAAAAACCATCTGCGACGACTGCGGTGTAGCCGAACCAACTATTTATAGCGAGTTTGGACAATATACTGTTGGTGAAAGCGGCGGCACCATATACTCTATTATAGGCCAAAAAGAGCAAAACGATAAAGAGCTGTGGTACATGATTGACAGCTCATTTATTACTACCCTGCCCGATACTTGGGGCATAGGCCAAAAGTTTATTCTGTTGGCTATCAATATGTGGGATAAGCCGTTCCAACGTATTAACCTTGGAGGTATCACTTGCGACGGTCAGGATTATTATAACAGCGACACCCATACCAACCAGGTGTTTATGCCTGTGATTAATGAAGGTGAGAAACTGTACATGGGTTTCTTTCACACAGGAGCCTACCAAGAAAGTATTGGCGGCTACGGAGGTATACAACACTGTTTGATACCTGCGCCCAAGCATGTGATTGTTGATAAGGTTGACGGTAAGCTTACCTATCGCCTGTTTGCACCAGAGCAAACTGCTGAAAGCATGATGAAGGTATTGGGCTATTAATCTATTAATAAGCCCGATTACTTATTTCACAACGCATACTATACTAAACACCCTGCTTTTGTTGTTTAAAAAGTATAGGGCAAAGCCTTTAGTTTTGTAATTAACCAAAAAAATGAAGACTATGGAAGAGAACAAATCATCGGGCAACAAGGCAATACTGATTGTGTTGTTGTTGCTATTGTTGGGCTCGCTGGCCGGCAATTTTTACTTGTACAAAGCAAGAGGTACCGGCGAAGTGATTATTCAAGAGAAAGAAGTGGTAATTGACAGTTTGGTGGATGCCCGCGTGAGTGTGGAAGGAGAATTAAAAGCGGCACAGGCCGAACTGGAAAGTTACAGGGGAAGCAACGAAGAACTGAACAAGTTACTGGATGAAGCCAAAGAAAAACTGAAGCAGCGCGAAGGCAGAATTAAAGCCATGGTGAAGGACAAAAAATCAATGGATAAATTGATTGAAGACCTTAAAAAAGAGCTTGAAGAAATTAAAGCACTTAGAGACCAATACCTTGAGAAGATTGATGAACTGGCTGCTGAAAACGAACAACTGAAAAACACCCTTACTCTTGTAAGCCAAAGCAAAGACTCGCTGCAAAGCCAGATTAACGATGCCTCGGCACTTAAAATTGAGTACGTAAAGGTGAACACCTTTAAACTACGCTACAACGGCAAACCTGTTGAAACAGGATTGGCTCGTCGTACTGAGAAGTTTGAAGTGTGCTTTAGTGTAATGGACAACAAGCTTGCTAAACCGGGCGAACATACAGTTTACCTGCGTGTAACTCAACCCGAAGGCGGTGTGCTGGGCGAAAAGGGTAAGTTTACCGTAAAAGGTAAAGGTATTGAAACCGGCTATACCGGTGCTGAAACCTTTGACTACACTAAAACCAAAAAGGATTTCTGTATGAACTTTACCGACGAGAAATATAAATTCCCTAAAGGAACTTATATGGTTGATATCTTTATCGACGGTGAACTGCATACCAGCGGTTACTATGAGTTGAAGTAATATTTCACTTAAAACAATATAAATAAGAAAGGCGTGCCATTTGGCAAGCCTTTCTTATTTATAGGCTAGACGTTATTTTATTCTTTCCACAAAAAAGAAAATAGCACATACGCCATAGCAGATATAGCCATGTAAAAGGCAAAGAGCACAAGGCAGTCGCGAAGGATGATATCGTTTGATAAACCGTCGATGGCTGCTTTTGATGCTTTTATAGTTACCAGCAACAAGGGTATAATTGAAGGAATACTAAGCACAGGCATTAGTAAATTACTATTCCCTGCTTTTGATGCAATAGCAGAAGTCATTGACATTACTGCCGAAAAGCCCAAACTACCTAACAACGTAACCAATAAAAACATCCCGATGTTATCGGCCATGTTGCCCATTAATAAGGTGTAGAACACAAAGCAAAGGCCGCACATTACCATCATTAGTAAGCTATTGTACAACGTTTTTGAAACTATAATAGCTTGCGGACTGGCTAACTGATAGTAATACAACCAACGCCCCCTACCCTCTTGTATAAAACTTTTTGCAGCACTGCTAACCGAGGTAAACAAAATAATTATCCAAAAAATGGCGTTCCACGTAGGTTTGTCAGAAATTTTTACCGAAAGATAGGTTACAAATACAGCCGCCACCACATACAGCAAAATACCGTTAAGAGCGTAGCGTTGTCGCCACTCCTGCCGCATATCTTTAGCCATCAGGTGCTTAACTTCTGATAATAGTTGTGCCATAGCGCAAAGGTAGTTTCAAAAAAGCATCCTTGCCTAATTTGCATCAAAAGGGTTTTAGTTACTGATTTTGTTTAATTTTGACGGCTGAAAAAATAATGCGATGATATACGAATTTGAACCCCTTACACAAGACGAAAAAGAAATGATGCTGAAGGCTCCTGCACTTATTGCAGTATTGATTGCCGGTGCTGATAACACCATTGAGCAACAAGAGCTGAACCACGCAGTGAAATTGGTTAATATTAAAGCGTTTTCAGAAAAATTGGATTTGCAACCCTATTACCACGAGGTCGAGAACACCATACAACAAGATATTGAAGAAGCTATTGCAGCTTTGCCTCAATCATCGGCAGAAAGAAATGCTATTATTAATGATGAACTGGCTAAACTTAATACCGTGTTGCCACGTTTGAAACACAAGTTTGCTCACGATATTTACAATAGCTGGAAAACATTTGCACACAGCATAGCCCGCTCATGGGGTGGTATTTTGGGCATCAACGCTGTAAGCGAGCACGAAAAACAATGGATCGATCTTCCGATGATTAACGAGCCAATGGCCGCTTAGTCATTTTATACTTTATTATAATTTTCACCTTTGCAGCATACCTGCAACTATACGGTAGCACCGTTGTGTGCTTAATTTATTGCTGATGAAAAAAATACTTGTTGCCAACAGGGGCGAAATTGCCATCCGTGTGATGAAAAGTGCCCGCGAAATGGGGATTAAAACGGTTGCCGTTTATAGCGAAGCCGACCGTAATGCATTACACGTGCGCTATGCCGATGAGGCGGTTTTTTTGGGGCCTCCCCCATCCAACCAATCCTACCTGTTGGGCGATAAAATTATTGAAGAAGCCAAACGCTTAGGGGTTGATGGTATTCACCCCGGTTATGGCTTTTTATCAGAAAATGCTGCCTTTGCCCGCAAGGTAAAAGAGGCGGGGCTTATCTTTATTGGCCCTTCGGCAGAATCAATGGAGATAATGGGTAGTAAAATTGGTGCCAAGCAAGCTGTGAAAAAGTTTGACGTACCTATGGTACCCGGCATTGATTACGCCATCAGCGATGTGAACGAAGCCCGCAAAATTGCCGACAGCATTGGTTACCCTGTGTTGATTAAAGCATCAGCAGGCGGAGGCGGTAAAGGTATGCGTACCGTTGAAAACTCAGAAGAGCTTGAACAACAAATGAACATGGCTATTAGCGAAGCTACCGCAAGCTTTGGTGATGGTGCAGTGTTTATTGAAAAGTTTGTAGGCTCACCCAAACATATTGAGATACAATTATTGGGCGACCAACACGGTAATGTGGTGTATTTGTTTGAACGCGAATGCAGCATACAACGCCGCCATCAGAAATTGGTAGAAGAAGCCCCAAGTAGTTGCCTTACTCCGGAAGTACGCAAAAAAATGGGCGAGGCGGCAGTGAATGTTGCCAAAGCCTGTAATTATTTTAGTGCAGGTACTGTAGAGTTTTTGGTGGATGAGCACCTTAACTTTTACTTCTTGGAAATGAATACCCGTTTGCAGGTAGAGCATCCCGTTACTGAGATGATTACCGGCCTTGATTTGGTGAAAGAACAAATTAAAGTGGCAATGGGAGAAAAACTTAGTTTCACCCAAGACGATTTAACTATAAAAGGACACGCTATTGAATTGCGTGTGTGTGCAGAAGACCCTGCTAATAACTTTTTGCCCGATATAGGCCGCCTTGAGCGTTACCGACTACCCGAGGGTGTAGGCGTGCGTGTAGACAACAGTTATGAAGAAGGGATGGAAATACCCATTTACTACGACCCTATGATTGCCAAGCTGGTAACCTACGGTGCTACACGCCAAGAAGCCATCGACCGTATGGTGCGTGCAATAAGGGATTATCAAGTATCAGGTATTGAAACCACCCTACCCTTTGGCACCTTTGCTATGCAACATCCTGCTTTTATTGAAGGTAAGTTTGATACCCACTTTATTGCCCAATACTTTACGCCTGAAAAACTAAATGTAGCCAGCGAAGAGGCTGATAAAATTGCCGCTTTAGCTGCTTATATGTTCAGCAGCAGTCAAAAAGGTAACCAAAGCGAGGGCGAAACAACTACCCAGCAAGGCGTATCAAACTGGAAACAAAACCGCAAAGTGGTTCGCTGATTTTATTACGTTACCTGTATGGTAAATCCATACGGAGTTTTAAAATATAAGTCCACAGAGTTGCCTCTATATTTTCGAGGCTCTGCGACCTCATAGCCATCGTTTTTCAACGAAGTGTAAATTTCCCTCACCTTCGCTTCATTGTGGATTAAAAACCCTATATGAAAGGTCAGAGGGCATGTTATCTCCTTTGCAGCTTGTTGCATAAGAGTAATTACCATTCCGTCATCGTCCTTTAGGGCAATAAACGTTGCGTCATCCGTAGCACCTTCTATACTCTTTAAACCAAAATATTTCTCTAACAACCTTCGGGCACCTTGTGCATCATTCACCGTAAGATTTATATGGTTAAGTTTCATTAGTGCTTTTATTCTTCTTTTAATAACAAAGCATATATAGCATAGTTTTCTTCGTCAAAACACACAAACTGCACGTTTTGTATGCAGTATTTTGCTCCAAAAAAGCGCTAACGGTTTGCACGGCAATTTCAGCAGCGCGTTGCTTTGGAAAACGATAAATCCCTGTACTGATATTGGGGAACGCTATAGTTTCAACACCATTATCAATAGCAACTTGTAAGCTGTTTCGGTAGGCATTGGCAAGCAACGTCTCTTCATTGCTCTTTCCTCCGTTCCATACAGGCCCTACAGTGTGTATCACAAAGCGGGCAGGTAAATTACCCCCGGTAGTTATTACAGCCTTGCCCACCGCGCACCCTCCTTGCCTGTTTCGGATAGCAATGCATTCCTCCAAAATTTTAGCGCCTCCGGTACGATGAATAGCTCCGTCTACCCCGCCGCCGCCTAACAAAGAAGTATTTGCGGCATTAACGATTGCATCGACGGCCATTTTAGTAATATCTTCTTTACTAAGTGAAATTCTTTTCATTTCCATTTATACAAAATTAAACCTAAAGGCCGTTGCTTGTATATGAAGGCCATTATAATAGTATTTCTAATTTCCACCAACCTTTCTTTTGGCTGTTCATACTCCGGCATTACTATCTGGCCTCCTAACCTATCTACAATAAACCAAAACACATTATTTGTGGTTACCATGCGCGGACATAATTATATGCGTCAAATTCGAGAAGGGCGATTTATGTATCTTATAAATCGGTTTGACACAATTACCTTTGAATTAGTTGATTCTTCTATCGGAGAATATAGTTTTATTCAAGCTGTGTTAAAACCTGCAAAAAAATTGGCTTATAAGACTAATTACTGTATGGATTATGATACCTCAATCCCAAACGATGTTGTTTCACTAATTGAAAAGAATTATATCCGAAAAAAAACAGTGTATAAAACCGAAGCTATATATCCGTGGTGGATTGTAGCGGATAGCAATGAGCTAAAACAATATCCACCAAAACCTACTCTTAGCTTTAATGAAAGCTCATATGACGACGAAGGAACTAGTTGCGAAACAATGTATGCTGATTTTAACATATCTACAGCCTCAGACGAGCCAATACTATATAGATTATACATCCGCTCAAAAAAAATTGACGGCTATATATTTCTTACACCAAGCAAATACGATTCAACACTTTTGTATGTTAATTATGACATGATAAACCTACAACCGTTTTCGTTCTATTCCGCAACTGTAGAGGCAATAGACACATGGGGGCGTATCAGTAGCAAATCAAACAAAGTCACATTTAATACTCCTTTTATACGCTCTATTGACAGGATAATGTTTTATACTTGTGGGTCAATATTGGAAAGTATTATCCACTAAAAGTATTCGGGTATTTAAAAAAACTTTTGGTGAGTTTGTTTTTCAAAATAAACGTCATATCTTTGCCGTCCTTAAAAAAATAAAGTAATAGCTGTGAATACGCTAAGTTATAAGACGGTTTCTGCTAACAATGCCACTGCCACCAAAGAGTGGGTTATAGTAGATGCTGAGAACAAAGTGCTGGGCCGCTTTGCATCAGAAGTGGCAAAAATTATCCGTGGTAAACACAAACCAAACTTCACTCCTCACGTGGATTGCGGTGATAATGTGATTGTGATTAACGCCGATAAAATTCGCCTTACAGGCAACAAATGGGAAGACAAAGAGTATGTTTCATACAGCGGTTATCCCGGTGGCCAAAGGTTCATTTCTGCCAAAGATTTGATGGCTAAAAAACCAACTGCCATTGTTGAAAAAGCAGTGCGCCGTATGTTGCCAAAAAATAAATTAGGCAATGCAATAGGTCTTAACCTGCATGTATATGCAGGCGCTGAGCACCCACACCAGGCACAACAACCTAAAGAAATTAAACTGTAATACATGAGCGTGATTAATAAAATTGGCCGTAGGAAAACTGCAGTAGCCCGTGTTTATCTGGCCCCCGGCACCGGCGCAATTACCATTAACAACAAGGATTTAAAAACATACTTCCCTGAGCTTACCTTGCAATATCAGGTAAACTTGCCTTTTGAGAAAACAGGTACTGCAGGGCAGTTTGACGCAAAAATAAATGTACAAGGCGGCGGTATCAGCGGTCAAGCTGAAGCTGTTCGTTTGGGCATTTCGCGTGCTTTGGTTGAAATTGACGAAGCGCACAAACCTGCTTTGAAGAAAGACGGCCTGATGACACGCGATTCACGTATGGTTGAGCGTAAGAAGCCCGGCCAAAAGAAAGCAAGGAAAAGATTCCAATTCAGCAAGCGTTAATTTTATTTACAGCATACAATGTCTAACATCAATATACAAGATTTACTGGATGCAGGTGCACACTTTGGCCACCTTACCAAAAAGTGGAACCCAAAGATGGCACCCTTCATCTTCATGGAGCAAAATGGTATTCACCTTATCGATGTGAATAAAACCAAGGCAAAGCTTGAAGAAGCTGCGTCAGCCATGAAAAACATCATCAAATCAGGCCGTAAGGTGCTTTTTGTAGCTACTAAAAAACAAGCAAAAGAAATAGTAGCTGCTGAAGCGCAACGCATTAACATGCCTTATGTTACTGAGCGTTGGTTGGGTGGTATGATGACCAACTTTGCCACCGTGCGTAAGTCAATCAAAAAAATGCAAAGCATTGATAAACTTTCTAAAGACGGTACTTACGATACCATGTCGAAGAAAGAGCGTTTAATGCTTGATCGCGAAAAACTTAAACTACAAAAAGTTTTGGGTGGTATCGAGGATATGAACCGCTTACCCGCAGCTCTTTTTGTTGTTGACGTAAAACGCGAACATATCGCTATAGCTGAAGCTATGCGTCTTAACATTCCTGTGTTTGGTATTGTTGATACCAACTCTGATCCTACTAACATCGATTTCCCAATTCCTGCAAACGATGATGCAGCAAAATCAATCATGTTGATTACCCGTGTAATTACTGATGCTATTGCTGAAGGTTTGCAAGAACGTAAACGCGAAAAAGACGAAGTAGAAGCTGAACGCGGCAAAGAAGAATCAGTACAAGCTACCGGTTCTGAAGAAGAAGTTTCAGCGGAATAATATTAGGGTAACACCTGTTCCCCATTTTTGCAAAAATAAATTTTAACCCTTAAATAAAGGATAGGAATAGTATGGCTATTACAGCTGCTGACGTAAACAAACTGCGCCAAATGACCGGTGCAGGTATGATGGATTGCAAAAAAGCCCTTGAAGAAGCTAATGGCGATTTTGAAGGTGCTGTAGATATCCTTCGTAAAAAAGGACAAAAAGTATCGGCCAGCCGTGCCGGACGCGATGCTGCTGAAGGTGCTGTTGCAACTGCAATTACTGCCGACGGTAAAACAGGCGTAATGATTGCCCTTAACTGCGAAACTGATTTTGTGGCTAAGAACGAAGAGTATACTTCTACCGCTCAAAAATTTGCTGATTTGGCTCTTGCCAACCTTCCTGAAAACCTTGACGGCCTATTGGCTATCAAAATGGAAGATGGTCGCCCTATTTCAGAACACATTACTGATATGGTGGGTAAAATCGGCGAGAAAATTGAAATTTCTAGCTACGAGAAACTTACCGGTGAGGCTATTGTTAGCTATATCCACTTAAACAATAAATTAGGTGTATTGGTAGCACTTAACAAACCTGCCAGCGAGTCTGTGGCTCATGCAGGTAAAGATGTTACCATGCAGATTGCTGCAATGAATCCAGTAGCGTTGGACAAAGAAGATGTATCAACTGATACTTTGACCCGTGAAATGGAGATTGCCCGCGAGCAAGCTCGTGCTGAAGGCAAGCCTGAAAATATGCTGGATAAAATTGCTGAAGGTAAACTTAACAAGTTTTACAAAGAAGCTACTTTGCTAAACCAAGAGTTTGTAAAGGATAACAGCAAAACCATCCGCCAAATGCTTGACGGAGTTGAAAAAGGCTTAACGGTTACCGCCTTTAAGCGAATAGAAATAGGAAAATAATTTTTTTTGAATAACTTTAATCCCGCTTCGGCGGGATTTTTTTTGACCCTACTGCAACAAACTAACCAAATGAGCAGCGAATTGAAATACAAAAGGATATTACTTAAACTTAGCGGCGAATCGCTGATGGGTAATCAAAGCTATGGTATCGACCCAAAAATTCTTGAACAATACGCAGATGAAATTTTAAACATAGTAAACCTTGGCGTTGAGGTGGCTATTGTTATTGGCGGAGGAAACATTTTTAGGGGCGTACAAGGTGTACAAGGCGGCTTGGTCGACCGCGCACAAGGCGATTATATGGGTATGCTTGCTACCGTTATTAATGCTATGGCCTTACAAGGGGCTGTTGAACGTACCGGTATTAAAACACGTTTGCTTAGCGCTATTAAAATGGAGCAAATTTGCGAACCGTTTATCCGCCGTCGTGCTATGCGTCACTTAGAAAAAGGCCGTGTGGTAATTTTTGGAGCCGGAACCGGTAACCCGTACTTCACCACAGATACAGCAGCGTCACTGCGTGCCGTTGAAATAGAAGCCGATGTGGTACTAAAAGGTACCCGTGTGGATGGAATTTATACTGCCGACCCTGAAAAAGACCCTACAGCTACTCGTTACGAAGAAGTTTCATACAGCGAGGTATATGAGCGCGGGCTTAATGTAATGGACTTGACAGCCATTACACTTTGCCAAGAAAACAAACTACCCATCATTGTTTTTGATATGAACAAAAAAGACAATTTGATGAACCTTGTGAAAGGTGAAAAAGTGGGTACACTGGTAAAAGCATAAACAGAGAAACAAATAATACTTACATCCGCAGGGTTAACTTTTAGCCTTGCGGATTTTTTATTTTACGGTTTTATACTAAAAAAAGAAAGGGCGATTGCATTTATTGCAATTACAAGTAATAGTATTGATTGTAGCTTGGCTGATATGAGTTCAAGGTTAATATTAACTATTTCCCTCTTTATTGGCCTTATACAAACAATAGTTGCACAATTTAGTAATCCTTCATCACACAGTGTGTATGCCCAATTTACCCACGGCAATGGTTCTCATGATATTTACAGCGCATCATTAACACATATCAATAAAAGGGGCTTTTCAATCACCTTGCAGTCGACAAACGAAAGCCGAAACTCAAAAAACTTACCCGCTGATTATGAACCGGGATGGTCGATTATGGGAGATGGAATACCCGACGTATCAATTTCAACAAAATCACTTTTAGTAGGAAAAGTATTTGAAGAAAAATCAAAGCTATTGCGATTTAATCTACAGGGAGGTATTTGCTACGGTACAATTGAGCGTCCTGTAAACTTTGTTAAACAATCGAGAAGATCCTTTTTTGGTACAACCTCCTACTACTATGATTATGAGCTACAAAAAAATCGTTTTATTGGACTAATGCTAAACCCTACAATGGATATAATGATTTCACGAATGATTGGATTTTCAACGGGCATTTTGGCTAATATTAATCACCAAACTATAACAATGGGTGCTCAGTTTAGCTTGCAAGTTGGTTTTATACGAAAGTCTAGATGAATAAATTGCCCGGCTTTATAAACTTTGAGTTTTTGTTGTGCTAACGTTTATCTGTAGTAGTAGTAACATCTATGAAAAAAAGACCGATTGATTTTCCTTTAGAAAGGTAAAAAACTGCAATCTGATAAAAGCATAAACAGAGAAACAAATAATACTTACATCCGCAGGGTTAATTTTTAGCTTTGCGGATTTTTTACGGTTTTATACTAAAAAAAGGAAAGGCGATTGCATTTATTGCCTTCTGTAAGTACATGGTGGAAAGTAGTTTAGCGTTATGAAAAATAAACTACTTACTACTGTGTTTCTATTTACTTTCTGCGCCACAACTAGTATGGCACAGCTAAGTAAACCTGCCTCAAACGGCTATTACGGGCAAATTGCCTACGGAAATGGTTCTCACCATATCTTCAACATTTCGTTAAACCACATAAATAAAAGGGGTTTCTCTATTTCGTTCCACAACACCATTGAATTGAGAAATTCTAAAAACGTACCCGCTGACTTTGAGCCCGGCTGGATGGTTATTTTTGGGGATGGAATACCCAATGTAACCATTGCAACAAGTTCAGCAATGGTAGGAAAAGAGTTTGAAGAAAAATCAAGGTTGCTTCAGTTTGATTTACGCGGTGGTATTTGCTATGGTACTATTGAACGTCCGGTAAATTTTGTAAAAAAATCCAAATCCTCATTCCTTTTTGGCGGAACTACTTACTACGAGTATGAACAACAAAAAAACAGTTTTATCGGGTTTGTAGTAAACCCCACCATGAATATCAATGTATCCAGATATATTGGCTTTTCAGCAGGTATGCGCAGCAATATTAATGCGCAAACAATAACCTTTGGTGCAGAGCTTGGTATATAAATCGGTTCTTTAAGAAAAAAATGACAGCTCCGTTCGTCTAAAACCTTTTTGAACGGTATTGATTTTCAAGTACCTTTCTCGCAAAAAACCTAACAATCATAATGATTATCTACGGACACCGTTCAACTTCAATCGGAAGCACAAAAATACCCTATGAAGTTTGTCCCAACTGCAATCACGAGGGGGCAATGAGCTTGCACATTTTCTCAAATTATGCACACATATTTTGGATTCCCCTTTTCCCTTTCAGAAAATATGTGGTTGCACACTGTGCAAATTGTGATGCCGCTTTTGATAAAAAACAACAATCAGAAAGTATAAAACGTGAAGCTTCCCTTGCCAAAGGGATGTATAAATCTCCAATTTGGACCTTCTCTGGAGTTGGAGTACTTGGTGTGATTATAATTGCAGGTACAATCTTATCAAACAAGAGTAATGAAGAGGAGAAAAAATTTATTGCTGACCCGAAGGTTGGGGATGAATATACTCTTAAGGTTGAAAACGATTACACCCTTGCCAAGGTCTTTTCTGTTCAAGACAGTATCGTGGGAATTGCCGTAAATGAGTTCTCAATCAACAAAATAACCAAAGTATATAAGCTAAAAACTGAAAAGGCAGAGCACTTTACTGATACCACTTATTTAACGTTTTCAGAGTTGCTGGAAATGCACACCGAAGGAACGTTAGTGGTTATTGACCGCTAGTCTATCATTAATCCAAAACAAACGTTTTAGTACCGATGATAAAGCCTTCGCAGTATAACTCAACTTTGTAAGTGCCTTTTTCCCATTCGGTATTTCCGCGTGCGTAGTGGAAGGTAATCGTAGATTGGTCGTTTTTAAAGTTGATTCGTTGACGTTGGGTGTACATTGACTTTTCACCTTGGTACTCAAACTGTCCGCCGCCCGATGTTGAAGTAGATATTGTAGCTCCGTCAGGAGAAAGTATGCGCAAGTAAACTTCTTTGTCTCCGGGCTTGGCAGTTGGGTTATCCCCTACTTTAAACTGCACACGTACTTGGTCAACCCTTTTAGCGCGGGTGGTTTCACGTTCACGTCCACTGGTACGGTTTTGTATGCCGGTAACTGTAATTCCTTCGGCTTTTAACCTTGATGCCACGCTTAACTGGCTTTCCTTACGGATATTATCCATCGTAAGGTCTTCAATTTTATTTTTTGCCCTGTTCAGGTTGGTTTTAGTTTCCTCTAAGTTTTGGGCAAGCACTTCATTAGCCTGAGCTAACGAATCAATTTGTTGTGAGTATTTACGAGTGTAAAAACGTAAAGCATCCATTTCATCACGCACCTTCAAAAGTTCTGATGCAGAAATCTGATTGCTCCTCAACAATGATTTTATCTTATCTGCTTGGGCTTGCAACTCAGCATTTTTAATTTGTATCACTGAGTCAAGCTCGGCATTTTGCCCTTTATACACCGCCAATTGAGATTCGGTTTGTTTCAAAATACTGTCCAACTCGCTGCGGGCATTGTCAGTATTCACTAACTCCTCGGTAATTTTAACAACCTCTTTTTCTTTGTTAAAATACAAATACGCAAACACCCCGTTGCTTATAAGTAACAAAATTATAAGGGTGATATATATGGCTTTGCCTTTTGAGTTTTCCATCTGCGCTTTTTTGGTTTTCTGCAAAAATAGAATAATTAAATTTGTCGGCCTTAATACTTAACGTAATGGATGTAATAAAAATTTTCATGGATGGCCCGTTGGTTTTACAACCGAAGGTTTTTTACGATGAACGCGGCTATTTTTATGAAAGCTATAATGCCGATGCTTTTAACAACGCGGGCATACCCGATGTGTTTGTGCAAGACAATCAATCGCTTTCGCAAAAAGGAGCATTGCGCGGTTTACACTTCCAAGCCCCCCCATACGCCCAAGGAAAACTGGTGCGCGTAATAAAAGGGGCGGTTTACGACGTTATTGTGGATGTGCGTAAAGATTCGCCTACTTATGGCAAACATTACGGCATTGAGCTTACTGAGGAAAATTTTACAATGTTTTGGGTGCCGCCGGGGTTTGCGCATGGCTTTGTGACCCTAAAGGATAATACCATCTTTACTTACAAATGTACCAATGTTTACAACAAAGCATCAGAGGGCGGCTTGCTATGGAGCGACCCTGCATTGGGCATTGACTGGAATATTGAGAACCCTATTGTATCTGACAAGGACAAGGTTTTGCCCAATTTTGAAAACTTAGTTTCTCCCTTTTAATTTATATTGCGAAGATTTTTATGAAAACAGAGGAGTCAATAGAGATTACCCCACGCATGTATGAACTGCTCTCACAACTTGAGCAGAAATACGAAACGATGGGGCAGAACATGGAGGCATACCTTGAAGGGTTGTTGTATGCCGACTATACAACGTATTGGGATTACATCCAAACCGATGCATTGCTGGCTTTGCAAACACCGCGTACGAGCTTTCCGGATGAGATGGTGTTTATCATGTACCATCAAATTACCGAGTTATATTTTAAACTTGCTTTGCACGAAATTGAACAGATATGCAAACACCCTAACCTTACTTCGGCATTCTTTGCCCAACGTATGAAAAGGGTAAACGCATACTTTGATAACCTTACCGCTTCATTTAAGATTATGATTGACGGTATGGAACCTGAGCAGTTTCTTAAGTTCCGTATGTCGTTGCTGCCTGCAAGCGGCTTTCAATCATATCAATACCGCGCTATTGAAATTTGCGCTACCAACTTTTATAACCTTGTAGGTAAAGATTACCGCGACCGTTTTAATGGCGAGGCAGATGTGGATGCAATGTTTGATTACATCTACTGGAAATCAGGTGCTACTGAACTTGCTACTGGCAAAAAAACGCTTACTCTTACTCAGTTTGAGCGCAAGTACACCCCTGCATTGAAACGCCTTGCTAATGAATACAACCACAAAAACCTTTGGGAACGTTTTAAACAGTTAACCGACAAAGACGATGAGTGTGTGAAAGAAATGCGCCACTTTGATTTGAATGTGAATGTTAACTGGCCCATGGTACACATGCGTTCAGCAGCACGCTACCTGCAAAAACCTGAAGGTGAAATAGCTGCCACAGGAGGTACTAACTGGCAAAAATACCTTGCCCCCCGTTTGCAAAAGCGCATTTTCTACCCTCAGCTTTGGAGCAACGAAGAGTTAGAAAATTGGGGTACCGGTAGTGTAAACTATTAATCCAACAACTTTTAAACGTATAAAATCCCGCCACTGAGCGGGATTTTTTCATTTCAGCCCATTACATAGCTACCTTGGACAATAAAAAAGGCGCAGCAAATTGCTGCGCCTTATAGCAACTGATAGCTCCAGTAAATCCCTTATTTTATTACCAACCTGCCTGCTGCCAACGTTTCAGTAGTAGTGCGTACTTTATACGCATACATACCGGCAGCTAGGTTTTGCAGGTTCAATGTGGTTTCATTACTAGTTAACTCTATTGTTGTAATTACACGCCCTATAACATCGTACAACTCAAACTGAATGCCTTTGTATCGGGCAACATCTTCAATTTTTATCACGGTGCTGCCTTCGGCGGGGTTGGGGTACACCAATAAACCAACTTTGTTAATGGTCTCTCCTACCGATGATTTTACAAACGATATTTGTTTAGTAACACTATCAGCCCCGCAAAAATTAGCCACTACCATTGTTACAGGGAATGTGCCGCTTTGATTTGGAATAAGATTAAGATTACGGTTGGGGTTGGTTTGGTTTGTCCCGAATTTCCAAGTGTATGAATTACCAAACAGAGAGGTATCACTCAATCTAATCGTATCATTTTGTATGGTGTAGGTAAACCCTGCTTTTGGGCTGTTGATTACCGTTAATGATTTTTTAGACGAATCGGATGAGCTTCCGCAAACATTTGCAGCCCTTACCCAAATTGTGTGCGCAGCCCCCGGATTACTAAACGTAATCACCACCGAGGTATCGGTACTGTTATCAGTAGTGCCGCCGCCAATTACACCCCACGAGTATCCCAAAGCAGTGGGTACGCTGTTGATGGTAAACAATTGTTGTTTCATACACCCTGTATCAGGTCCTGTAATAACTCCGGGTTGGGCAGGTTTTGCAGGCAAAATGTTAATATAATCTACTTTAGTGGTGGTATCATTATCTACAACCCCTTCAACAATTAGTTGAACGGTTTTAGCACCTGATGTGTTATACATTACTGTGTGAGGGCCTTTGCCTGTAGCGGTTGCAGGCGAAGCTCCTGCGCCGAAATCCCATGTGTAGGCATTGGTACTGCCCACCGAAGTATCAGTAAATATTATTGACGACCCTGGGCAAACTGAGGTAAGCGAAGCTTTGAAACCTGCAATGGGGATTAACGAACAGAAGTTAGGATTAAGCGCCTTCATAATGGGTTTAGCACATACGGCGGCCGCTGTGTTCATGTCCATTACATAGTTACCGCCTTCTAAATCACCAAAAGAGCTAAGCGCACGTTTGGTTTGACCGTTTGAGATGGAGTAGTGCATAATCTCGCTACTGTTTATCACGTGACCCAATTGATGCCCGTGACCCAACTCGTGCACTGCAACACTTTCAAAATCGTATTGACTAATTGAAGGCGAACTGGTGTTAAAGTTCCAATTAACTCCGTCATCAAACACAATATCCAATTCAGCAACGTACCAAAAGGTAGTCGGACCTATCACACAACCGCTCCACCAGCTTGAGCAACGTCCTAATACACCGTTGGGCAACTCGCTGCCAATATCAAAACGGATAACGTTTACGGCATCGCGGGCAATCGTATTTACAGTGGTTGTGCTGCCAATATCCCAATTAATAAGGGTGCCGCAACGCCAGTTCTGAAACGCCCTCAAAAACGATTGCTTGGCCGCAGTATTCGAGTTAAAATCGGTATAAAACTGCCAAGTGTACCCAGTTCCGTTAATACCCACATGAACGGGTTGGTACACAATATCATTAGCATCTTTTACATTCAGTTGGGCAAAATTTATTACAAGATTGCCAGTTGATTGTGCTGTTCCGCTTCCGTTGTTCACTTCTATTTTTCCGGTACCTGCTTTAGAGGTTATCTCTACTTTTATTTCAGTATCAGTCCACGAAATGTATTCAACATCTACAGGCTGTGTTACACCGCTACCACCGTTATCAGCATTTTTAAAAGCCACATAACTTGCTCCGCGTGTTGCTCCAAAATCAGTACCTGTTATGGTTAGTACGGTTTTTGTACCTGCCGAAGCACTATCAGGAGTAAACGAGGTGATTGTAGGAGCTACGTTTATTACAGGGTCGCCGTTTTCTGAATATGTATCCAATACCACGGGCTGCTTGCCTGTAATAGCAATTATTTTAGTATATAGTTCGTTTTTAATGTGGTATTTGGCAAAAGGGTCGGTAGCAGTAATGCCGTCAGCAGTAAACTCTGCAAAGCCCTGCGGGCCGGCATAAGCCTCAAACTTATCAAATGAGCTTAACGCTCCTGCCCCGTTCAAGCGCACCTTACTTGGGTTGCAGAAGAACACTCCTCTGTCGCCGGTGTGCAGTTCAAGGGTAGCACTTACCTCTTGTCGTGTAAGTCCCATAGTACCACCTTCTGTTACCACATAAAACACCCTGCCGTTATTGGCCAGACTGCCCTTAAACAGTTTGTAGGCATACACCTTATGCACGGTGTAAATATTATCACGCAAAGTGTTCCAATAGCTGGTGCTGCTTAGCACCCTACCTTCTACAATATGTGAAGATTGGTTAACACGGTCGGCAAGCGGTACCGGATACAACATACATTGTCCCCATACTCCCGCACTAATAAATAAAAGGGTAGTAATTAGTAAAAAACGTTTCATGCAGCACAATAAATTGGTTAGCGGCAAGATACTTATTTTTTAGACAAGAAATAAAAACGGAAGTGTGGTTACACTATCTAAAGAGATTGATAATTAAGGCTACAGCTACCAAAATATAAACCATTGCAACAATACGGTTCATCCACATGGTAAACTTATCAGTAAGCTTATTTTTAATCTTGTGAGCTCCCAATGCAATCATGCTTTCAGTAAAAAAAATACCGCAAAGCGCACAACTAAAAAACAAGATGTTTTGATTGAGGTTGTACCCCATTTCGCCCGTTGTATAGGTAGAAATAGCAGCCCAAGCAAAGAAGTTAGCGGGGTTTAATGCGTTTAATAAAAATCCTTTACCAAAATAATAAACCATGCCTCCAAAACTGATAGGTGCCGAAGCAGCTGATTTATCGATGGGTTTTTTGGCGTGCAACAATGTATAACCGCCCAACAACATTAAAAACGAAATAGCGGCAAGCTGCACCCAACGACTACTTAAATCACCCTCTGTAAATAAGCTGGTACCCAATAAGGCAAAAGAGATAAATAAAATATCTGAAGCAATTACCCCTGTAGCAATGGTGATACCGGTTTTATAACCGCCTTTAATACTGTTTTGTATAAGGGCAAAGAATACCGCCCCCAGTCCCATGCTGAGTCCTAAACCAGTGGCAAAACCTTTAAAAACGATACTAATTGTATGCACGCGTGGGGCGAAGATACAGAATACGCCTATATTTATACAACACCTGCCGTGTAATTGCGGTTGGTTACCTCCCGCTGAAGCCGCCTGCCACGCATAGTACAGACAAGCTGTAGTCTATTTTAACTTGTTAGTTTTGAATTTTTTAAATCTTTTTGGCGTGAGGTTTGTTGTATATACATAAAAGTGATAGATATTTGTAAGTTAGTTTTATGGACAGCCGAAGGCAGGAAAAATTCGCGAAACTTATTCAGCGAGACTTGGGGGATATTTTCCTTCAGAAAACATCCTCATTGTTTAAGGGTAATTTTATTACCATTAGTGGGGTAAAAGTATCGCCCGACTTGGGCTACGCTAAAATATATCTAAGCTTTTTTAAAGCGGATAAACCAAACGATTTGTTGGATATTGTGCAATTGCATGCTAAAGAAATAAGGCATGAACTTGCTGCCAAAATAAAAAATCAGGTACGCAAAATACCTGAACTTGAATTTTATATTGACGACAGCTTGGATTATGTGGAACACATGGAAGGTGTGTTTAAAAAGATAAAAGACGAAGAGCAACGCACTATAGCCCATCAAAGCAAAGGATAACAGGTAAGGCAATGGATTGTCAACGGATTGAAACGGTATTAGCTAAAGTTTTTAACAGCAATACCAAGCAAAAACAAATGTTTTATTGGCTGCTCGACTTTTTCTTACTAAAAAGCTGGCACGTTCACAGGGAGCTGAAAATATGGTCTCAGGCCAACAAACATCCTTCTCATATTCTTGATGCAGGCTCAGGCTATGGGCAATACTCGTACTACATGTCTAAACTAAGCCCGCAGTACAACATTACTGCGATGGACTTACGCCAAAATGCTATTTGCGAGTGCAACCAGTTTTTTAGAAGACAGGGATTAAACAATATATTCTGCCGCAGCGGCAACTTGCTTGAATTGAATCAGCCTAACTCATTCGATTTGATTTTGGCAGTAGATGTGATGGAATACATTGAAGAGGATACCACTTTATTTAAGTTGTTTTATGACGACCTTAAAGACAATGGTAACCTGTTGATATTTACCCAAGCATCAAAACGCAACGAAAAACCTACCGAGTGTATGAGCACCGGTATGCACGGCGAAAAAGTGCGCGTAGGTTATGATATGGCAGAACTTAAAGAACGTTTGCGTAAAGTAGGCTTTAAGAAAGTTCGTGCACGCTACTCGTATGGCAAAGCAGGTAAACTTTCATGGGCATTATCAATGAAGTTCCCCTTCAAACTGCTTAACATTTCACGTTTATTCTTTATACTGCTTCCGTTTTATTACGCGGTAATGCTACCCGTGTGTTTGTTACTCAACTACCTTGATACACACGTGGGACACCTTAACGGCACCGGTTTATTGCTAAAAGCCTATAAATAAGACACATCCCGCATTATTTTTCAGGATATACTTTAGTGTATTGTTTTGGTGTTTTAAATACTACCATACAAGCACCTAAAACCTTATTTTTGCCTCAAAGCCCACACGTTTGAACCTTTCTAACTTTATATCGCGCAGATACCTGTTTTCAAAAAACAATAAAAACGCCATTAATATTATTTCGGGTATTTCTGTAGCGGGCTTTGCTGTCGGCTCATTTGCCTTGGTAGTAGTACTCTCGGTATTTAACGGGTTCGAAAGTTTGGTTACATCGCTGTTTAACTCGTTTGACCCCGATATAAAAATTATTGCTGCCGAAGGCAAAGTATTTAACCCTGATACTGCCAAACTTCCACAATTGAAACAAATTGACGGAGTGCTGCACATTACCGAAGTATTGGAAGAAAAAGCGGTTTTGAAGTACGACGACAAACAAACAAAAGCCACCGTAAAAGGTGTGGGCGAAGGTTTTGAAAAGTACACAGGCATTGACACCATGATGGTTGACGGCAACCTTGTGCTAAAGGATAAAGAACACCAATATGCCGTATTAGGCTATGGGATAGCCCGTTACCTATCAATAAACGTAGATAATTTTTTCATTCCCCTTACTGTATTTACCGCCAAGCGAGGCGATGTTACTTCGCTTGACCCTGAAAACGCCCTTGTAAAAAAGCAGATAACCCCTGCGGGTGTTTTTAGTATTGAAGAAAACATTAACGATGAGTTTGTAATAGTACCTATTGAGTTTGCCCGACAGTTACTTGAATACAAAACTGAAATATCAGCCTACGAGGTGATATTGAAACCGGGCACTAATATGCAAAAGATGCAACGGCAAATGCAGGAAGTTTTGGGCAACGGTTTTGTGGTTAAAAACCGCTACCAACTGCAAGAAGTATTGTACAAGGTGTTTAATACCGAGCGTTGGGCCACCTACTTTATCCTTACGTTTATATTGCTGGTAGCCGCATTTAATGTAATCGGTTCGCTTACTATGCTGGTGATAGATAAAAAAGGAGACATCTCAGTCCTAAAAAGCATAGGTGCCAGTGACGGATTGATACGCAGTATCTTTTTTAAAGAGGGCTTGCTGATTGCTCTTATCGGTGCGTTTGTGGGGATAGGTTTAGGCGTATTAGTATGCTGGTTGCAACAAACTTATGGGTTTATTACCTTGGGCAATCAGGGTACGTTTGTGGTAAGCAACTATCCTGTGAAAATGAAAGCGTTTGATATACTGCTGGTGTTTTTCACCACTATAATTTTAGGGGCTGTTACATCCATGTACCCCGCCCTTAAATCATCAAAACAAGAAATGTATTTTGGAAAATAAACGGGTATGAAGTACTTAATAGCGGGACTGGGAAACGTGGGTGCCGAATATGAGTTTACAAGGCACAATATAGGCTTTGAGGTGTTGAATGAAATAGCAAAACGCCTTGAAGTACAATTTGAAGTAGGCAGGCACGCCTATGTAGCTGAAGCAAGGCACAAAGGCCGCACACTTTTATTAGTGAAGCCTACCACTTACATGAACCTGAGCGGTAAAGCGGTGGCCTATTGGAAGGCCGAGCTTAAAGTAGAGTTAAACAATATAATGGTGGTTACCGACGACCTTTCGCTGCCGTTTGGCAAAATGCGGATGCGCGGCAAGGGAAGCGACGGCGGACACAACGGACTGAAAAACATTACCGAGGTATTGCAAACCCCCAACTATCCCCGTTTGAGGTTTGGTATCGGAGACAACTTTGCCAAAGGCCGTCAAATAGATTACGTACTTGGCAAATGGAGCACCGAGGAGCAAAAAGACCTTGAGGCTAACATACAACGAGCCGCAGACGCTATATTGTCATACACTTCTGTTGGCATAGAGCGTACAATGAACGTATATAACACATAGCAATACTTATGGCTGCCCAATACATTCTTTTTCTGATTATTGTTCTTATTTCAGAAATATTGGGCACACTCGGGGGCTTTGGCTCATCAGTGTTTATGGTGCCTGTTTCACAATATTTTTTTGGCTTTCACATGGTATTAGCGCTTACGGGACTGATGCACGTTTTTAGCAACGCCAGCAAAATGTTTCTTTTCTACAAACACATCCACTGGAAAACCACCTTGCTTATAGGCATACCCGGAGTATTGTTTGTGTTGTTAGGAGCATGGCTCACCACCATCATACGTTTCACATGGGCAGAAGCCGTTTTGGGATTGCTGCTGATTGTGATTAGTGCCGGATTATGGATAAAACCCAACTGGAAACTTCCTCCAACGGTTACAAATACAATTACAGGCGGAAGCATTGCAGGTTTTTTAGCAGGTTTTGTAGGCACGGGAGGCCCTATTCGCGGGTTGGTATTGGCCGGATTAAATCTTGAAAAAAGCGTGTTTGTAGGTACTTCAGCCGCAGTAGATATGGGCATAGACCTTAGCCGCTCTTTTGTTTACTTAGGCAACGGGTACTTGGAGAAAGAGATGTATTACCTCATCCCTTTTCTCATCGTAGCCTCTTTCGTAGGCTCGTGGATTGGCAAACAATTACTGGACAAAATAAGCCAAGAGGTCTTTAAAAAAATCATACTGGGGCTCATCTTTGCCATCGGCGTATCGCTGATAATAAAGTTCTGGCTCAATTAAATAACCCGCTGATTAATCGGCGTTTTTCTACACTCTGTCAATAATTAATGCCTTCTTAATATACATAACTGCTAATTTTGTTGCCGTTTTGCAAATATTCATTGCCGCATACACCCTATTTTTAGTAGGCTTTGCCCTTTACTTTCTCTTATTGTATAACAGAAAAAAGGTAGAGAATTACTTGTGGCTAAAGTACGGCACTTACAAAGCCAACCAACTGTATGTGGGGCTTGAAAAATTTACCGGCTTTGTTACCATGATGCTACTACCCCTTGCAGTGCTTCCCTTTTTAAATGATTTTGATACAACAGCATTGGGCTTAGAATTTACCAACGTACCGTTAACGCTGATGTGGTGGGGAATATTGGGCAGTTTGATGCTGATTGTAAACCTGATACGTGCCGGAAAACCTGAAAACTATGCCTTATACCCGCAAATTCGTTCCCCGTTATGGAGCATTAGCCTGCTGGCTTACTACCTGTTTGGTTGGGCACTTTATTTACTGGGATACGAGTTTCTGTTCAGAGGGGTTTTATTCTTTTCAGGAATAGAGATATTGCCGTTGTGGTTAAACATTACCATCAACTGCATACTGTATGCGTTGGCACATTTGCCCAAAGGCAAACTTGAGATTATTGCCTCGATACCCTTTGGAGTGGTGCTGTGCCTTGTTAGCTGGCACACCGGTAACTTTTGGGCAGCGTGGTTGATACACCTAACACTGGCAGTATCAAACAGTTTGTTAGCGATAAGAGCTAACCCGGCAATGACTGTGAATTTTAGAAAGTTATAACACGATATATTTTTGTGATAGGGGGTTTTGACAGATGAAGATTTTTATAACAGGAGCTACAGGGTACATAGGCAGGCAAGTGGCATTACACCTTGCCAACAAAGGGCACGTGCTCCACGCCATTGTGCGCAGCCCCAAAAAAGCACAATTACTGCAACACCCCAATATTATCTTGTTTGAGGGTGATTTACATCAACCTGAACGGCTAAGCGCTGCTGCAACGGGTTGCGATGTATGCCTGCACGCTGCCGCATACGCAGCCATCTACACCAAACAAATTGAATTATTTGAAGAGATAAACATTAACGGCACCAAAAACGTATTTAATGCCGCAAAAACAGCAGGTATCAAGCGTTTTATCCTTATCTCATCAGCGGGCATATACGGACCCAGCGAAGGAGATATCCCCGTTACTGAAAACTCGGTGCGTAAGGTTACCTTCTTTAATGAATACGAGCGTACCAAAGCGATAGCCGACGATTGGGTGCTTGAACAAAATAGCCCTGAAATGACCACGCTGTCGCTAAACCTTACCCGTGTATATGGCCCCGGTCAGTTGACCGAAGCCAACGCAGGAACACGACTGATACAACAAGTAATACAAGGCTGGCGGATAATACCCGGCGACGGTAAAAACATTGGTAATTATGTTTTTATTGATGATGTGGTGCAAGCCTGTGAAAATGCATTAACATTGGGCAACGGTGGAAACCGCTATATAATCGGCGGTGAAAACCTTAGTTTCGATGAATATTTCGGGGCAGTGAAACAGGCTACCAATGCCCGCCAAAAGATGATATACACCCCTGTGTGGCTGATAATGGCAGTATCATACATAATGTTGCTGTTGGCTCACCTTGGTCGTACCCCGCTGATAACACCGCAATGGGCAAAGCGATACATGAAAAACTGGATATTAAACAGTGCCAAAGCCCAAACTGAATTGAACCACTCTCCTACTGCTTTTGAAGTTGGGGTAAAAAAAACTGTAGCATGGCTGCAAAATGGCAGCCCCTTAAACTAAAACTGTGAAACAACAAACAAACTATGTGCTTATAACTGGTGCCGGTGCCGGACTTGGCCGGTGCCTTGCGCTTGAAATGGCAAAACAAGGACACTCTCTTATTTTAGTATCGCTGCTACAAGAGGAATTGGACAGGGTAAAAGCTGAAATATTGACAAAACATCCCGCTTTGGCAATTGAAACGCTGGCGCTGGATGTGCTTCAACCCAATGCTGCCGATACTGTTGATGCTTGGCTAACCGAAAATAACATTGCCCTTAAAGGATTGGTAAACAACGTAGGCATGGGCTATACAGCCAACTATGAAGTAACAGATGCCGCCTTTTTTCAAAAACTGTTACAACTAAATATCATGTTTACTCATAGCCTTACCCATAAGGTTATACATCGACTAATAGGGAATGCTCCTGCATTTGTGCTTAATGTAGCCAGTATGGCTGCCTTTTTCCCGCTACCCTACAAAGCACTGTACTCAGCCTCAAAATCGTTTATTTTAACCTTTTCGAGGGCTTTGCGTGCTGAAATGTGGGACAACAAAGTGCAAGTAAGTTGCTTGTGCCCCGGCCCTATGGTAACTAACAACGAAGTACGCGAGCGGATAAAAAACATTGGTTGGCGCAAATACATTACCAACATATCCGAGCCTGAAGAAATTGCGCAAAAAGCGGTGAAAGGACTTGCGGCCAACAAAGCTGTGATTTTGCCCACCCTAAACGATAAAATAACTGTTGCCGTAAAACGCATCATTCCCGCGCCCATATTATCATGGCTGCTACGGGTATTGTCTAAGAATACGTATTAAAAATACAAGCTACATTTACTTATGCGATCCTGAGACAAGCTCAGGATGACGGGAGGCAACCCCTGCCAGTCATGCCGAACTTGTTTCGGCATCGCCACACTATCTTATTTAACGTCTGATGCTCCGTAAGACAATACAACAGCAATTAAACCATCCGCATGTTTATATATTTCATCAATGGAGCTAATTTCATGCTTGGTCTCTTTTTTATCAGCATCAAATACTCCTAAATACTTTTTGCCCCCATTTAAATATATCCTGCAAATAGGTTTTCTGTTATTATCATCAAGAATCACAGAAAAATACGACTGTGCATCGCGATAAAAAATTCTGCTACCTTCTACATTGTTTCTTAAAATAGCTTTAACAATGTAATAGCTTTCAAGCTCTTCAACTGTTGTATCCAGCTTACTTTCACTATCTTGTTTTTGCACAACGTTTTCTGCTGATTTCTGCAAGGAGTCATCCGCCTCCCTTTTTAGTGCATTTTTTAGCCTTTCTGTTACAACATCACTAATGTATTGATTAAATGATGTTTTTGTTAGTTGCGTAAACTGCTCTAGAACCTTTTCTGTAATTTTACCCGGATAAGCCTGTTTTGCAAAGTGCTTAACAAAATCTACAGATGGTGAATTAAGTTCATTAGCAATAAGATTCTTTATCTCATTGGTATACTTTAACTCACTGGCTGCATTTAAAATACTCTCAACATCAAAGTTTGATTTATGAAATTTTTTCAGTTCATCAAACTGATTATCTCTTATATCTGTAAGGTTTACTTCTAAGAATGGTTTTTCATCCATCTTGTTAGGATGAACCAAATCCGTATAAAACCTAAAAATTATACCGTTTGTCAGTATTCCAAACTTAGCTTTTGACACATGAAAGTATCTAAGAAGTTGACCGTCATGTAAATTAAGATTTTCAACCCAATGCTTGCATTCAACCAGAATGACAGGGTGCCCGTCTTTCATAATAGCATAATCTATCTTCTCCCCTTTTTTTGTACCAATATCTGTTATGTATTCCGGCACTACCTCATGTGGGTTAAAAACATCATAACCAAGTGTTTTCAGAAAAGGCATAACAAATGCGTTTTTTGTAGCTTCTTCTGTCTTAGTAATCTCTTTCAGCTTATTAACCCTGTCACCAAGCTGTTTTAGTTCATCTTTAAAATCCATAACTTTAGTTTTGCAATCCGTTAATACAAATAACGAAAATTAATTGAATATATCATTTAAACCTTCCGAGTACAGTTATAAATTATCCCAATAGTCTTTATATACAATATTTAATAGAACCTATTTCATGACAAGCACAGGATGAAGATAGGCAACCCCTGCCAGTCATGCCGAACCTGTTTCGGTATCGTATTAGCTATCAACAATTCTTTTTATGCGATCCTGAAACTAGTTAAGGATGACGGGAGGCCACCTCGGCCAGTCATGCCGAACTTGTTTCGGTATCTCATTACTTTATATGCTACCTACGTTGTAAATACCTAAAGTTGATCAAACAAATCAACAAAGCCGGGATTGAAATCACGGATTAAATTGAATTTCCAGTCTCTGTGCCAATTCTTTAATTGCTTTTCCCTTTTAATGGCACTTCTAATATCAAATAGCTGTTCATAATACAACAAGTAAGTCAGATTATACTTTGCTGTAAATGCACTACCTGTTCCGTTCTTGTGCTGGCTAACTCTTGTTTTTAAGTTTGCAGTAACGCCAATGTACAATGTAGTGCATAGCCTGTTTGAGATTATATATACAAAACCACTTTTAAGCATGATGCTTAATATGGCAGTTCCCAATTTTGTAAACAATACCCGCAATATTTATTTATGCGATCCTGAGACAAGCTCAGGATGACGGGAGGCAGCCTCAGCCAGTCATACCGAACTTGTTTCGGTATCGTATTAGCTATCAACAATTCTTTTTATGCGATCCTGAGACAAGCTCAGGATGACGGGAGGCAACCTCAGCCAGTCATGCCGAACTGGTTTCGGTATCGTATTACAATCCTCTCAACACCATTTTAAAGTGTTTTATTCCGGCTTCTTCAAACTCTTCGCCTTCGGGTTCAAATCCTTGCTTTTTATAAAAATCAACTACTTGGCTTTGGGCATGCAGGTATACTTTTTGTGCTTTCGTATCAATATCGTTTAGTACTGCTTTTACCAATTCCCTGCCCACTCCTGCACTTCTAAAATCGGGCAATACAGCAAAACGTTCCAGCTTTATCCCCTTCTCGGTTTTGCGCCAACGGGCTGTGCCTGCCTCTTCACCATCAACTAAAGCAATAAAATGGGTACTTTCTTCCTCGTGCTCGTACTCCAAGTCCCTATCCACACCTTGTTCATCCACAAACACCTTCACGCGTATATCAAACGCCAGCTGCAAAGTTGCAGGGTCGCTAATTTTTGTAACTGTAACCGTCATATAATAACAAATATACTAAATAACCGCTGCGCTAATAGCTGTAAAACGCCTGATAGCAACTACTAACAATGAGCTGTTAACAGTTTACCTCTGCACATTCAAAAAAAAACATACCTTTGCCGAAATTTTTAAAAACCGACCTCATACTATGATGGACATTTCGAAAATCCAAGAGCTGCTGGGCGACAAAGCTGATGCCCTGCTAAACCATGAGAGCAAAACCGTATCAAAAGATATGCTGCACTTGCCCGGCCCCGATTTCACCGAGCGCGTTTGGGTGAACAGCAACCGCAACCCACAAGTGTTGCGTAGCCTTAATGCTATTTATAACACCGGTCGTTTGGCCGGTAGCGGTTATGTATCAATACTACCTGTTGACCAAGGTATTGAACACAGCGGCGGAGCGTCGTTTGCAAAAAACCCTATTTACTTTGACCCTGAAAACATCGTAAAACTTGCTATTGAGGGCGGTTGTAATGCTGTTGCTACTACGTTTGGTAACCTTGCAATGATGTCTCGCAAGTATGCTCACAAAATACCTTTTATGGTAAAAATCAACCATAACGAGTTGCTTACTTACCCTAATAAATTCGACCAGATTATGTTCGGAAGCGTTCGCGAAGCATGGAACTTAGGTGCTACTGCGGTGGGTGCTACCATTTATTTCGGTTCTGAAGAATCTTCACGCCAGATTATTGAGGTTGCTGAAGCTTTTGAAGAAGCGCATGAATTGGGTATGGCTACTGTGTTGTGGTGCTATGTACGTAACAATGCTTTCAAAAAAGACGGTGTTGATTACCACGTATCTGCCGATTTAACAGGCCAAGCCAACCACTTGGGTGTAACTATCCAAGCCGATATCATCAAACAAAAATTACCTGAAAACAACGGCGGTTTTAAAGCTCTTAATACAGGCTCAAGCAGCTACGGTAAATTGGATGAAAGAATGTACACCGAGCTTTCAAGCGATAACCCTATTGACCTTTGCCGTTACCAAGTGGCCAATTGCTACATGGGTCGTGCCGGTTTGATTAACAGTGGTGGCGATAGCAAAGGAGCTACCGATATGGCTGATGCTGTACGCACTGCAATTATTAACAAACGTGCCGGCGGTATGGGCTTGATTTCAGGTCGTAAAGCCTTCCAAAAACCAATGAACGATGGCGTTGCTTTATTGAATGCCATCCAAGATGTGTACCTTAACAAGGACGTTACCATCGCTTAATTCTTTAATTTCTATACTATCGGGTAATAGTTACCGGTTATCGGAGAATTTGTTTTCCGTTTGCCGATAACTATTATCTTTGATTTTTGGTTAGCAGGTAACTGTTGTTGGTTATCAGTAAACTACACACTGACTTACAAGCAACTACCTATAACCGGGATAAACCCAATAACTAACAAATGAGTTGGTATAAACGCCTCAAAGAAGGAATATCTACTTCTACTAAAGATAAAAAAGCTACACCGGAAGGATTATGGTACAAATGTCCCCGTTGTAAAAAGGCTACACTTACCGAAGACCACAAACAGGCAAACTACGTATGCCCACATTGCCAATACCACCATAAAATTGGCTCTGAGGAGTATTTTGATATTTTGTTTGACGATGGTCACTACAAAGAGTTAGATGCTAATATGCTTAGCGCCGACCCTTTGGAGTTTACGGATAGTAAAAGCTACAAAAACCGTATTGAAGAAAGCATACAAAAAACCGGTTTACACGATGCATTGCGCACCGGCGTAGGCAAGGTTGACGGCCACCCCTTAGTGGTTGCTTGTATGGATTTTAACTTTATTGGCGGTAGTATGGGTAGTGTGGTAGGCGAAAAAATATCACGCGCCATACAACACAGCCGTGCCAACCATATTCCTTTATTAGTAATTTCAAAATCGGGCGGTGCCCGTATGATGGAAGCTGCCCACTCGCTGATGCAAATGGCTAAAACCAGTGCACAATTGGCGTTGTTGAGCAAAGAAGGAATTCCTTACATATCGCTTATGACCGACCCTACAACAGGTGGTGTTACCGCATCGTTTGCTATGTTGGGCGATTTTAACATATCAGAACCCGAAGCCCTGATAGGCTTTGCAGGTCCTCGTGTAATTAAAGAAACCATCGGTAAAGATTTGCCTAAAGGTTTCCAAAGCGCTGAGTTTTTGTTAGAACACGGTTTTCTTGATTTTATAGTGCCCCGCACTGAACTGAAAGAAAAAATGGCGCTATTGCTACAACTGCTTACTGAAAAGAAAAGCAAAAGCAAAAAGGCCGAAGCCGCCTCATAACAATTCAGGTCTTGCAACTAAATCAAGTAATAGTATCGGTAAGCAACATCACCAACTCCGTAGCCTTTTACAAAACGTTAGGGTTTCAGTTGATAGTTCTCACCGATACTTATGCTCGGTTTATCATCCCTGATAATCAGGCAACATTTTCACTGCATCTTGCAGAAAATGTACTCCCTTCAGACACCATGTTGTATTTTGAGTGTGAGGATGTTGACAGTACATTTAACCAATTAAAAAATAAAGGCATTGAGTTTATTATGCCTGTTACCAACCAGCCGTGGTTGTGGCGCGAAGCCTACTTTAACGACCCTGATGGAAATAAACTGTGCATTTACCACGCAGGTGAAAACAGACTAAACCCGCCTTGGAGGATTAAAGAGTATTTAATAAATGCTAACATTAAGTAAACAAACATTTGCTTTATGTTATTACTCTTAATATCTTTGCACACTATTTTATAAGAGATAAACCGTAATACGATGCAAGTTACATCAGAAGTTAAGAAAGAGATATTTAAACAACACGGCGGCGCGGAAACAAACACAGGCAGTGCCGAGGCTCAGATAGCCCTTTTTACTGCCCGTATACAACACATTACTGGGCACCTGAAAGTAAACAAACAGGATCACTCAGCAGAGCTTAGCCTAATTAAACTGGTAGGTAAGCGCCGTGCTTTGTTGGACTACTTGGCCAAAAAAGACATTTTCAGGTACAGGGCCATCATTAAAGAACTTAACATTAGGAAATAAGTTCAAAATATTTTGACGAACTAAAACCTTAATAAATCAAAAGCCTTATAGCCATAAGGCTTTTGTTATTTTTACACATTTATACAATCCAACTATATGTCTAATCCACTAGGAGTTACCAAGACAATCGATTTTGGTGACGGAAAAGTAATTGAAATTGAAACCGGCAGGCTTGCCAAACAAGCCAACGGTTCAGTGGTGCTGAAAATGGGCAATACGATGATACTAGCAACCGTTGTGGCTGCGCCCGAGCACAAAGAAGGAGCTGACTTTTTGCCCCTTACCGTTGATTATCAGGAAAAATTTGCATCTGTAGGCCGCATTCCAGGCGGTTTTTTAAAGCGTGAAGCACGCCTTTCTGACTATGAAATTCTTATCAGCCGTTTGGTTGATAGGGCTATCCGCCCCTTGTTTTCTGAAGATTACCATGCCGATACGCAGGTAATGCTAACCCTTATTTCTTCTGACGAGAACATAATGCCCGATTGTTTAGTAGGCTTAGCCGCTTCTTCGGCCATTATGCTGACTGATTTGCCTTTTAACGGCCCTATGAGCGAAGTGCGTGTAGGCCGTATCGATGGTAAGTTTGTAATAAACCCTTACAAGAGCGAACTTGAGAACAGCGATATTGATATGATTGTTGCCGGTACCATGAATGATATAAACATGGTGGAAGGTGAGATGAATGAGATATCTGAAGCTGACATGGTAGAGGCTTTGAAGTTTGCTCACGATGCAATTAAAAAGCACTGCCAAGCACAGCTTGAACTTTGTGACCTTTTAGGCGGACGCAAACCCCGTATGGAATATAACCACGAGGTGAACAGCGAAGATGTTAAAAAACAGGTGTATGCTGATTTGTACGACAAGGTGTATGCCATTGCAAAATCACAAGCGCCTAAAAAAGAACGCAGCAAAGCATTTTCTGAAATTGTAAAAGAATACATTGCTGCCATGCCCGAAGATACCACCGATGAGGTGAAAGGCTTGGTGAAAAAATACTACGGCCACGTGCAGTACGATGCCATGCGTAACATGGTATTGAACGAAAAAGTACGTTTGGACGGACGTAAGCTAAACGAAGTGCGCCCTATATGGACAGAGGTAAACTACTTACCATCTGCACACGGTTCGGCTATATTTACAAGGGGTGAAACCCAATCGCTAACCAGTGTTACTTTGGGTAGCAAATTGGACGAGCAAATGCTTGACAGCCCAATGAACAGCGGTTTCAATCGTTTCATGCTTCACTACAACTTCCCCGGTTTTTCAACAGGTGAAGTAAAACCAAACCGCGGACCTGCCCGTCGCGAAATCGGACACGGTAACCTTGCCATGCGCGGTTTGAAAAAGATATTACCCGGTGATGATGTAAACCCTTACGTAATCCGTGTAGTATCAGATATTCTTGAGTCTAACGGTTCATCATCTATGGCTACTGTTTGCGCAGGCTGTATGGCAATGATGGATGCCGGTATTCAAGTAAAAAATATGGTTTCGGGTATTGCCATGGGTCTTATTTCAGGCGAAGATGGTAAATACTCAATTCTGACTGACATTTTGGGCGACGAAGACCACTTGGGCGATATGGACTTTAAAGTGGTAGGTACTAAAAATGGTATCACGGCCGTGCAAATGGACATCAAAATAGATGGTTTGCGCTGGGAAATTGTTGAAGAAGCACTTAACCAAGCCAAAGAAGGCCGCTTGCACATATTGGGCGAGATGAGCAAAACCATTGCTGAGCCTGCATCTGATTACAAACCACACACTCCACGTATTGTGCGCATAGATGTTGCTACTGAGTTTATCGGTGCAATTATCGGACCCGGTGGTAAAATGATTCAAGGCATCCAAAAAGAAACCGGTACTTCTATCAGCATCACTGAAGAAGGTAACAAAGGTATTGTTGAGATTGCCAGCAACGATAAGGCAGGCATGGAAAAAGCCGTGAAGATTATCGAAGGTATCATTGCTGTACCCGAAGTAGGCGAAGTGTACGAAGGTGTGGTGAAAACCATTACTGAGTTTGGTGCATTTGTTGAATTTTTGCCCGGCAAAGACGGTTTGTTGCACATTTCTGAAATCAGCTGGAAGAAACTTCCAAGCATGGAAGGTGTAATGGAAGTTGGCGAAGAGGTGAAGGTGAAGCTTATTGAAGTAGATAAGAAATCAGGTAAATACCGTTTAAGCCGCAAAGTATTGTTACCACGCCCTGAGGGTATGCCTGAGCCTGACGAAAACGAAGGCCGTGAGCGTCGTGATAACCGCGACCGTGGTGGTGACAGGGGACGCGATAACCGTGGCCCGCGTAACGACAACCGTGACCGTGGCGGACGTGATAACCGCGACCGTGGTCCACGTAATGATAATCGTGACCGTGGCCCTCGCAACGATAACCGCGACCGTAATAATGACGGACGTAACCGCACCAACGGTGGTGGCGAAAACAACAGCCAAGCTACCAACGATGCGTATAACTTTGACGGAGAACTATAATATTATATAGCTTTTTACTATTTTTAACTCCTGTTACACTATTGTAGCAGGAGTTTTTTTATGAATAAACAATCGGTTTTTGTGATAGTTGTTATTGCCGTTTTATTGGGTGCTTCTTGTAAAAAAGACAAGGACGAAAACAATAATACTGTTAATGTGAGTGAGAAAACAAAGCTTATTACCGGTGGCGGGGCTAAAGGCTGGTTGTTCGTTTCGGCAAAGAAAGACAACGTAGAAACGCTTGAAAATTGCCAAAAGGATAATCTGTACGTATATAAAACCGACAAATCACTGATTGTGGACGAAGGGGCTACAAAATGTGCAGCCAACGACCCACAGGCCGTGGCTGCCACATGGTCGTTTAACGCTGCCGAAGACAGCGTATCTTATAACCTTGCCGGCAGTATTGAAAAATACAAAATTGTAGTGCTTACTGATAAGGATATGCAGCTAAACACCCTTGATACGGTGTTGGGTGCTGGTACGGTATATACTTACACCATTAGCTTTAAAGCCCAGTAATTAACGGAATATTGTACCTACCCCAAGTGTTATTGCTACGTTTGAGAATGACAAATTCCGCTTCATAAAATCTACTTCAGGGCTGTTAAAACTATTATCTACAACCTCCCTCAACTCTGACCTGATGTATGACAATGAATAATTGGTGCTTGCCAGTAAGTACCAATCCCCCTTCATTAAATACTTAATATCTGCATTTAAGAATAAGAGCGGGGCAACATTACCGCCCACCTTCCACGAACCTCCCTTATAAAAATTGCTACTATTAATCCCTTTGTGCACACGCAAGTTCAAAACCCCGTCTTCTTTATTAATATTCCTAAAATAAGTAACACCAACTCCTACCCCGCCTGAAAAGGCTATTTTTTTATGTAAGTACGAATACGATATACCGCCATAGGCACTATAATTTTCATACAAAAAGAAATCTAAACCTGATATAATTGAGTCACCATATTTTTGCACGTAACTCTTGTTAAAGGCTATATTATCAAATTTCACCCTGTTGAAAACAGCTCCAATTACATACCCTATCTTATTATGGAAAAATTTAGAATATTTGGCATTAACACTTACCTGCCCATAATAGGGCTCTGCAAAAGCATCTTTAAAAGGTTCATTCTTGGCTCCAAAACTACCTACAGGGATATTCCACCCCATTGAAAACTGAAAGTCGGCTTTATAGGGTTCAAACCATTTGTACACTACAGTATCAACTTCATACTCAGCGGTGTCTGTTACTTCTTCTTCCTCGTCCTCAAATTGGGCAAAAAGAAAAAGCCTGCAAACAACAAGTAGTGTTAGCAGGCAATATTTTTTTATATTCAATGTAAAATTTTATCGTTTAAAACCGATACCGCTGCTTGGGTTTGCGGCTTGGTTGCGGTCAACACTAAAGTCCTCAACATCTTTAATGGTGATGGTTTCTATCATTTTTTGGTTGCGGTCTTCCTGTGCTGTTTGACTTAAGCGCAAGTGCTGGTTTTTAATCACGTGCTCAATAATCTTGCGCACTTCGCGGCCGTTACCAAAGTATTTATCTTTAACTGTCAACATGTGATTAAAGTATTCCTGCAAGTGTCCTTTTGCTTTTTTATCAGGCTGCACGCCGTTTTCTTTAAACAACAGCATGGCAATATCCATCAACTCATTTTCATTGTAATCTTCGAAGTGGAACGCGCGGTCAAAACGTGATTTCAAACCGGGGTTCGACTCAAGGAAATAAGTCATGTTTTGGGTATAACCTGCAGCAATTACCACAAACTCTCCCCTACGGTCTTCCATACGTTTCAACAGGGTTTCAACCGCCTCACGACCGTAATCTCCGCCGCCGCCTTCGGTTAACGAATAGGCTTCGTCAATAAACAGTACGCCGCCCATTGCGTTATCAATCAGTTCGGCAGTTTTAATGGCGGTTTGGCCAATGTAACCACCTACTAACCCTTGTCGGTCGGTTTCAAGCATGTGGCCGCGTTCTAAAATACCCAACGCTTTGTATATCTGAGCCAAGATACGGGCTACAGTGGTTTTACCTGTACCGGGGTTACCTGTAAATACCGCATGCAATGAGAATGATTTGCGGAAGTCTTTACCGGTTTCACGGTAAAAGCGCACCAGTTTCACCAACTCGTCAATCTCTTCTTTGATTTTGCTCAAGCCCACCATTGCTTTTAGCTTGCCCATCGATTCGCGTAGCAAATCTTCATCAATGGGAATATCGGCAAGGCTTTTGGTTTTAGGGGCGTATATTTTCTCGATGTCCTCAATTTGAATGGTCGAAAGTTCTTCTTCGGTCAACAACTGAGGGTCTTTTTGCTTCATGATGCGCAAGCCCAGATTGATTTTTGATTCATCAATCAATGAGTTTACTAGACGAGCGTTACCAAAGGTTTTATTCCTGTCACGGTATTCATCCACCAACTTGCGGTACATGGTATCGCGGGCAATAGGACTTAGTTTAACACCGCGTTTATCGGCTGCGTAATCAGCAATTTGTATTAGCTCTTGGGGAACATAGTCGGGGAAATCAAACTCAACATTAAACCTCGATTTCAAACCGGGGTTTGAGTTAATGAATGAATCCATTTGCTCTGGATAACCAGCTACAACTACAGCCAAATCACCTGTACCGTCGCTCATTTCCTTCAACAGCACTTCAATTGCCTCACGGCCAAAATCTTTGCTATCGTCGTCTTTGCGTGATAAAGCATAGGCTTCATCAATAAACAATATACCGCCTTTGGCTTTCTTAATAGCTTCTTTCGTTTTGGGCGCTGTTTGACCTATGTATTCAGCAACAAGGTCTCCCCTATCCACTTCATGCACGTGCCCTTTGCTTAGCAAGCCCATTTGCTTGTATATTTTACCCAACATCCGCGCTACGGTTGTTTTACCCGTACCCGGATTTCCTTTGAACACGGCGTGCAATACCACATTATCAGCATCTTTTAAACCGCGTTGTTTACGCAGTTTAATAAAGTTCAGATAGCTGGTGTATTCCATTACCCGTTTCTTAATCGGGGCCAAGCCTATCAGGCTTTGAAACTCCTTCATCACATCGTCAAGGGTTTCAGCACCTTTTGCGGCTTCAATTTCTTCTTTGCGTATCTGGCGTTCTACCAATGTAGGCGGCTGTGCTTCAAAGTCCTCATCGTCGGCTTCTTCGTAATCATAGCCCACTTTAAACGGAACTTCTGCAATCAGCTCGTCCATAAAAAGAATATCAACGTAATACGCGTCGTTATTCCAAGTACCCTTGGTTTCACTTCCCCAGCCTACAGTACAAACAATCTTTTCATCTTGGGGATATACAAACAACAGCTTGTCAATTTTTCCAATCAACTGCCCTGTGTGGGTTTTAAACTGGAATATCAATTCACAAGCCCAGTAATCATATTGTTTCACCAAGTTATCGGCGGTAAACTCAACCCAAATGTAACGGGCATCAGCACCGTAAAAGGTTTTAAAGTATTTACGGTCTTTTGGTTTTACGTTGCTATCGGGGCCTTCGTACAACTTAAGGGTTTCCAGCTTAAAGTAAGGATTGTGGTTTTCGGTCACAATGCCTTCCTTCTCCACATAAAAATGCTTCTCAGCCACAAACTTTCCGTTCACGTGGGCTTCCCAACGATAGCTGCCGCGTTTCCAATAACCTCCGGTTTCCTTCACACCCCAACCTTCACGCACAAAAACAATATTGTCTTCTTTGCGTATGCGGCGGTCGCAATTCAGCGTACATACTTCCTTATTGTCTGACGAGTAGCACTTCAGCTCCATTTTAAGATCCCAGTCTTCTTCGTCAAACAATTTATTGTATAGCGAGACCTCGCAGTATATATAGCTTACTTCGCTCTCGTCGTATACCAGCCTGTAATTCTTTTCATTATTGGCCAACCACTCGGTAGAACCAAATACCTTTATATCTCTGTATTTATACTCACTATTCTCTGCCATATCTCTATCTTAATTCGGGGTGAAAGTTAACTTTTCTAAGCAAAAATCAACTACTTTGCCAAAAATCTTTTTTCACCCTAATATTTGTTTACATCTTGTTTATTAGACTACTGTTTACGCAGTTAGTTGAAACAGAATGTGTTTTAACGCTATAAACGTAAAACCATCCAATTGGGTAACAAATATTTAGCCGATTGGATTACAAAAAATAAGGGCGCCTCCCGGCGCCCTACATTTACTGTACTTATTTTTGCTTCGCAAAACGGGACGCGGACTGGTTCCAACGCCCCGCTTTGAGTGTTACTGGTTTATTGCTAATTTTTGGGTAAACACTTGGTTACCCATGGCCACTTGCACCATATAAAGGCCGTTTGCCAACCCTTGGGTGTTAAGTGCATGTGTGCTAAGCCCGTTGCCTTGCAAGGTTTGGGTGTTTAGCACTTTTCCACCCATATCCATAATGTTTACGGTTGCATCAGCCGCCATATCCATTACGATGGATACAGCCCCTGCCGATGCCGGGTTGGGATATAGTGTGAAGAAGTTGTTTTTAACAGGAGCATTTATGCCTACCGATGACGTTAGTTTCTCTTTCGAGAACACAAACTTGCCGTTGCTGCTTGCAAAGCCTGTAAATATTAGCTTCCACACGTCATCGTTACCGTCTTTAATAAAGTATACGGTGCTGTCTTCTATTACATAGGCACCCAATGTCATGTTGTAGGTTTTCCATCCCCATCCCAACGTATTTATTGTACTGCCAAACGTTTGGCTTGCATAATCTTTATAGGTTGAAGGGTCGTTTACAGGATATACTTTTACAGTTCCCGTGGTTTTGTTAGTTAAAACACCACTTACGGTGTACGCTACAGGCACAAATGCGGTGTATTGGGTAAAAGTTAAATCCCAATTGGCAGCCAAAGGCTCACGATTCACCTGTGTTCCGTTTTGTATTGAAAAGTATCCGAAGTTTTTACCTGTAAAATCAGCTTTAGCAATGGTTTTGGTTTCTTCGGCTGTATTATCAAGGTTACCATATTTAAAGGTGTAGGTTGAGTTTGCCAATTTTTCAATCCAAAGCTTTTTATAAGCACCGTTTGATAGTTTAATCACGTATAAGCTATCGCCCACCACCTGATGGTTTGAGGTATTATACACACCCCACCCCAAATCTGCGGCATCAAACGGGTCAATGTTCACATTAAATGCACCCATTTCCCATGCTAAATCAGAGTTGTAAAGTTTTGGCCAAGTAGTTATACCAGTGGTATCAATAGTACTCCAGCCGGTAATATCACTTTTTGGATACACCCATAATGTGTTACCGTTTGCGCTGTTTAATAGTATCGATGATGTGATACTGTTAATTTCGAAAGCTATGTCCCAATTGTTTTTGGCCGAAGTTCCTTGCTTATCGTTTGCAAGGCTGTACCATACTTGGTTGGCATACTGTGCTCCCAGCATTACAGAATCGTTTACTGCCTGAGCGAATGAAAATGTTGCTACCAGCAACAGTGTTAATGAGGTTAAGAGTTTTTTCATACTAATGTCTTTATTCTTATTTAGACTAATTATAAACAGAGGCAAATGTAAGAGTATCCTTAATCTGTCAAAACTCAAATTCAAAAGCTGACATTTTTATGACAATGACAATTGGTTAACCGATAATACTCTTTGTCGATAATTTGCGTTTACTTTCTTAATTATTAGCGTATTTGCATACTATGAACCCAGCATTTGAAACCCACCTTCAAGAAGTCCATAATCATTACCAATCGGGTGATGCATTTTTAGGGCTCCGCCGTCTCACGGATTGTGCGTTTGAGACACAAGACCCTGAAGTGTTTAGAAAAACGATTGCGTTGTATGAATGGCTTGAAACCAACACAAATGCTGATAACCAAGAAGTGTTGCTGAAGGTAGGACACCTGCTTGAAACAATACGGAATGCCGGCTTAAAAACGGAGCACAAGGAAAACGCTAAAATATTGAGTGTGCAAAAGGTGACGAAAACCTACCTGAAAAGCGGGTTCAAGATTAAAGACCTGAATTTTGAGTTAAACGAGCGGCAGATAACCGGCTTGGTGGGCGAAAACGGGAATGGTAAAACAACACTCCTAAGACTACTGGCCGCCGAGTTAAAACCCGATAACGGCATCATAAATTACTCGTTTGCCAAGGATACCGCCGACCAATACGACCTAAAAACCAAGCTGATTTACATAGAACAACGCATTCCGCGCTGGTACGGAACGCTGATGGATAACCTGCATTTTGTGCTTCCCTATTACGACATTAAGGGTGAGGAGGGGCATTTGTGGGCAGATATGATGATTGCCCGCTTGGGTTTACGCCCCTACAGGCACTTAACGTGGAATAGAATATCATCAGGCTACCGTACACGGTTTGAGCTGGCAAAAACATTGCTGCGCAAACCTAAGATTTTGTTACTAGATGAACCGCTGGCCAATTTGGATATACTTTCACAACAAACAATCCTGCAAGACTTAAAATTTATGGCCAATTCAATAACAGCTCCGTTTGGGATGATATTGAGTTCACAACACATTTATGAGGTTGAAAAGGTATCAGACACCATTATCTTTATTAAAAACGGGGAGCCTCAATACCAAACCAATACTACTGAGCACACCCCTACAGCTACCAACGAATTAATTGTGGAGCTTGAAACTTCTGCTACACGAGAGGCTTTGGCAGCAGCGTTCAATACCATCGGGGTTACAAAAATTCAATACAACGGCGGAGTATTTCTGCTCCACTTTCCGGCAACTGTATCTGTAAGTCTTTTATTAGATACAATGGCTAAAAACAATATTGCTCCTAACTATTTCCGCAACATTTCTAATTCATCACGCAGGTTCTTTATCAACTAAAAATCATGCTAAAAAAACTCAACCAAAAACTGATAAGCAAGTACCCGCTATTGTGGAATACACGTGTTGCATTTGTTATTCCTGCGGCGCTTATCATACATATACTTTTTTACCTGGCCGGTTTTTTACAACCCATAAAACTTACAGAACTGTGGGTGTACCGTTACTTTAGTATGGAGGGAGTAGTAACCTTTTCCGTACTTATTTCTGCTCTTATGATTATTGGCTGGCTGGTATTTTACCTCCGCAACAATCCCTTTAAATCATTTTATACCATCGGTAAAGCCTATTTGTATTACGAGTTTCTGCTCATTTTCACCGTATTCTCTTCAACCTCTACCTTTTTCTTTACCTATCAACAAGGACTTTATAACCGCGTTGAACTGGTAAGTAGAGAAGTAGTGCTTGAAGACGACGCGAATGCTATAAACCTTGCTATGCACTTCATGGCTTTTGATGAGGGTGATTTTGACATCCGTTACAGTTGTGACTCTTTGAGGGCTGATTATCTAAGAGACTCATTGGAACAGCTGAGTAAGAAAAATATGACTCAAGCTACACAGGACTCGATAGCGGCAGCAATGGAGCTACTTGAATCAGAGTATCAGACTGTTGATACTGTAGAATATGAAAAAAGCTACCTGCACTATTGCAAACAACATATACGTTTCTACAACAGCCCGATAAACATATTGCATGAGTATGACTTGGATGCCATTGCCCAACGGTGGTTAAATGAGGGGCGTAAGGACTCTATTGCTGCGCAAATAAACAAGTTTAAAGCATTGTGTACCAAGTATGGTATAGACCACAACATCAATACTGAAAAACAAGTTGCTGAATGTTTTAATGATAACAGGCATACGGTAATGCGCATATTGGCCTCATCAAGAAATTACGCTGATGAGAATAATCAAGGTAGAGCCGTTTACAGCGGCTACTATGCTAATAATCATGAGTTGACAAATGCCATCGAAAAGGTGGATGAAGTTAGAAACGGATTTTGGAACAACGATTTATTACTTGTTATTCTTTATTACTCGCTGGGAATGTCCATCATAATTTTCAGCTTCCGTACCACCCGACTCAAACAATGGTTTATGGCTATTATAGGCATGGGGTTGTTATCGGTTGCAGTAAGCATTATTGTTCTTGGTTTCAGAAATGAAGAAAAAGCAATTCCCGCCCTACTACTTTTTATCTGGGTAATTGTCTTATTCTTCACGCTTCGGTTCATCTATAAACAAGGACCTAAAACCATTAGCGGTATTTTCCTCAACTGGGTGTTTTGGTTTATGCCGTTTGTTTTACCCATGATTTTTGTAATAACATATGAAGCTACAGATACGGATTGTTATAAAGCTTATCAGCAAGGGTTGCCTTGCCCCCCCGACTCCCCTATCCATACATGGATAAGGCTTAATTGGGATATTATTAACGGGAGTAATATTGTGCTGATTCTGTTATTACTTGGGGCTTATATAGGCCTTGCACGTAAATGGCAAGCAAACCCTGAGGAATAACTAGCAAACGCTACTTTTTTTATCGCACGCTTTTTTATTGCTTTGGGGCATGATTATCCGCAACGCATTTGCAGGCGACGTTGACGCCATTACCCTGCATAACTGCCTGATGGCAATGGAAACCGAAAGTAAAACCCTTGATGAGGCAATTGTGAAAATTGCGGTAGAGGCTGCAATAAACGACCCCGGTAAAGGTTTTTACCTGATGGCTGAGATTGAAGGCGAGGTTGCCGGAAGCCTGATGGTAACGTACGAGTGGAGCGATTGGCGCAATAAAAACATTTGGTGGATACAAAGTGTATTTGTGCGCGAAAATCATCGCCGTAAAGGGATTTATAAAGCGTTATATGCAAAAGTGGTGGAGCTTGCCAAAGCCCATAGTGTAAAAATAATCCGTTTGTATGTAGAGCATGAAAACACCAAAGCCCAAGCTACCTATGAAAGTTTAGGGATGCAAAAAAGCAATTACTTGCTATACGAAGCCGAGATATAAACAAATAGGCGCAACCCTTTGCTGGATTGCGCCCGTGTTATAATCGTCCTTTTAGCCGAAGGATTTTACTTAGTTGGTTCTTTGTAGTAGTAATTCCAGAAAATATACATTTCAGAGCACTTATTACCGTGAAAATCATAGCAAATAAAGGTAATGCTCACGTGGCCCTTCACAAACTCGTAGTTACCTGAGTTTACACGTACCGGGGTACCCATAATCTTCAAAATATCATCTTTGTGCATTCCTAAAAAATCCACTTTTATATCGTTGATTTTTCGGTCTTTAAAATAGGCTTTAGTCTCAGCATAGTTGGTATTTCTATTGCCGGTAATACGTATGTGATTCACCGCGTTGGTGGTTTTATCATACGTGTAACTGAACATACGGTTCTTGCTTGCATCATCGTAGTAGCAGGTTACAAAACTGTAAGTGTTTTTCTCGTCTTTGGTGGTTTTGGTTGCATCTCCCAAAAGCGATACGGCTTTGGTGTTCAAATCACCCTTTTGCAAGCCCAGCACATTTGCAAAATCGTCAATGGTGGTTTCCTGTATTGTTTTAGGTTTTGCTGTAGAGCCGCCTTCCTTGTTTGTTCTGCAAGCTGCAAGTGCAACAAACAATACGGCCAAATAGATTGTATTTTTCATATTGGTAATCATAGGTTAGGTTTAATTCCATCAAAATACAAAAAGTAAACGATACTTATTAAAAAGCTGTTTAACTACTCTTGTTCTTTGTAGTAATAGTTCCAAAAAACAAGTATCTCGTCGCAAATTCCACCTGAGAACTCAGGACATAAAAACGTAACCGTAATCCCTCCTTTTTGATATTCCAACTCGCTTTTCTGCTCACGTTTAGGCTCACCAAATACACTCACAATACTATCGCGGGGCATTCCTAAAAATTGAAGTTTTATATCGTTTACCCCGCATTGTTTAAAAAATTCACGGGTGCTACGGTAACCAATCTCGTTACTGCCCGTTACCCTGATATAATTAAGCGTGTAGTTGCGTTTATCATACGTAAGAGAGAAAAGTCTTTCGCCGTACTCGCCGTAGTAGTACATCGATGCGTAATTTATCTTCGACCCTTCATTGGTTTCTTCTTTACCCGGCTCACCCCAAACGTTAATGGCACTATCATAGGTGTAGTTTTTTTTCACCCCTAAGAAACTATAAAAATCATCCACGGTTAAAGCATGCAATTGCCTTGATTTTTCAACACGGGCGCGCTTTGCAGCACCGCAACCCGCCCATAATATCCCTAAGGATACTACCAGTAAGATTATTAGCCTCTTCATCGATTCCTAAATTACGTTTTCAAAATTATGCAAAAAGCTTTAGCTAAATCACCTTGTTAAAATTTATATTTTCAATAAATTTTGAAAATATAATAATTATATTTGAGCAGCGAAGAAAGAAAATCATGAAACCTAAAATAATCATCGCAGGCGGCAACGGCTATCTGGGTAAACTATTGGCTAACCATTGGGGAGCGGATATGTACGACATTGTAATTCTGACAAGAAAACCTTGTAACCTTAAAAACACCCGAACTGTACTATGGAATGGTGTTGATACGGGCGACTGGGTTGCCGAACTTGAGGGTGCATTTGCCCTGATAAATTTTGCAGGCCGCAGTGTTGACTGCCGCTATACCAAGAAGAACAAAAAGGAAATCATACAATCGCGGGTGAAAAGTACCCATGCGTTAGGAATAGCAGTACAAGGCTGCAAAAACCCGCCACAGGTATGGCTAAATGCCTCATCGGCTACCATCTATCCCCACTCTGAAAAAGAAAAAATGACGGAAGCTTACACCGATTTTGGTAATAGTTTTTCAGATACCGTTTGCAAGGTATGGGAGGAAACGTTTTTTGCTGTCCCCTCCCCTGCCACGCGAAAAGCGGCGTTGCGCATTGCTTTAGTAATGGGCAACAACGGTGGTGCTTTCCCTGTATTAAAAAAGTTAGCACAACTTGGATTAGGCGGCAAGATGGGCAAAGGCACACAATACATAAGCTGGATACACGAGCAGGATTTTTGCAGGGCAATAGACTATGTATTAAACCAACCGATAGAAGGCGCAGTAAACATTTCAGCACCGCAGCCTGAAACTAACCAACACTTTATGGAATCGTTGCGGCAAGGCTTGGGCAAACGTTTCGGCATCAACCATCCCCGATGGCTGCTTGAAATAGGGGCAATACTTCTGCAAACAGAAACCGAACTGATACTTAAAAGTCGGAATGTTGTACCGCACCGATTGCTGGAAAACGGGTTCGAGTTTGAATATCCTTCAATCACAGAGTCATTTAAAAGCTTACTGAAAGATTAGTACCTTGGTTAATTCTATATTTTTTAAACCTTTGCAGTATGACAAAAGCAGAGGAACTATACCACCGGATTGCTGAAACTATTAACAATGCTACCAAAAGTAAAATGTTTGGTGCCATGTGTCTTAAAGCACCAAATGGCAAGGCAGGTGTAATGTTTTGGAGAGATTATATGGTATTTAAATTACCTGAGGCTGAACTGAACGAAGCATTAGCACTTGACGGTGTGCAAATGTTTACCCCAATGGACAACAGGGCGATGAATGGCTGGGCTCAAGTTCCCTACGATTACGCTGACCGCTGGAAGGATTGGGCAGAACAATCGATGGCGTATACGGCTACAATTGAAGTAAAACCCAAAAAGAAATCGAAGTAATTTTTACAATACGGTATTGTAAAGCCAACGTATTGTTTTAAAACAACATCTTTGCCAATAGAAGGTAAATTGTACTTTTGCAGAAAATAGAAAAACGGATGAACATTCACTTAGTATCAGGCGGCTGTGGTTTTGTTGGAAGAAACCTTGTGAAACGCTTGCTTAAAACTACCAACGATATACTTTTTGTTATTGATGATTTAAGCGCAGGTACTCCCCGCCCCGAAGAGTGGTTGGAGAATACCGAACACACCGTACATCAGGATTTGAAACTGTTTATGGGTGGCCGAATGATTTATTGGGAAGGTGATTTCCGTACGTTTTTACGCAACATTACCAACAACCATAACTACATAAACGATACTTACGGTTTTAACTATCCTAAGTTTACCGATACATTCCATTTTGCGGCGATTGTTGGCGGACGCTCTAAAATTGACGGCGACCCGATGATGGTAGCCTTGGATTTGAGTATTGACGCTGAGTTTTTCTACTGGGTATGTAACTACAAACCCAAAAGGGTAATGTTTCCCAGCAGTAGTGCTGCTTATCCTGTGGATTTACAAACTACTGACCACGCAATAGCGTTGAGCGAAAGCGACATCAGTTTTGACGGTAGTCTTGGACAACCCGATATGACCTACGGCTGGAGCAAACTAACGGGTGAATACCTTGCCCGCATTGCTGCCAAATACTACGGCATTTCAGTAGCTTGCGTACGCCCCTTTAGCGGTTACGGCGAAGACCAAGACCTTACCTACCCTGTACCGGCCATTGCAGCCCGTGCAGCTAAAAAAGAAGACCCTTTTGAAGTATGGGGAAGCGGCAAACAAGGTCGCGACTTTGTACATATCGACGATTGTATCGACTGTATTTTGATGGCGTTGGACAACATCAGCGATGGTTCGGCCATTAACATCGGTTCGGGCAAGCTAACCAGCTTCCTTGAAATTATTGAATTGTTTACCAAATTTGCAGGCTACGAGCCTACCATTAAACCGTTGTTGGATAAGCCTGTAGGTGTGCATAGCCGCTACGCTAACATGGAGTACGTAAACAACAAGTTTAACTGGTACCCGAAAATCAGTACTGAAGAAGGTATGCGCCGTGTGTACGATGCTGCCGTGAAAAAAGTAGCTGAAGCCGCCAAATAATCCATCCCCGAACTAGTTTCGGGATCTCATTCCTCAATTAACTTCTTGTGTGTATTACGATCTTGAAACAAGTTCAGGATGACGGGAGGCAACCCCAGCCAGTCATGCCGAACTTGTTTCGGTATCGCATTGTTATCAAAACTGAAAAGGCGACTGTGAAGCAATCCCGATGAAACCATACAAACGGATTGTTTAGGGAGACATAGCAATGACGGGTTGGCACAATCAATTCGGAAGCCTACTCCATACTATAAGACGGTAACAAACAAGTCCGGGTGTTTTTAGAACTTTGCATCACTAAATTAATTGTTTAGTATATTGTGATAAATAATTTTATCAATGGCAACAGAACTAGACCCTGAAGAAGATAAAAAGAAATATGAAATAGAAAAGCTAAAGCTTGAAAGTAGGAAGCTTGAAAAAGAGTTAAGGCCTTGGTTTAAAAGACCTTTAAAAGATGTGAATCTTATCCAAATTATAACTGCAATAGCAGCTTCTTTTGTTGCTATTGGAGCTATTAGAACAGAATATTTTAAACAACAAGTTGAGAGCCTTAAACACGACTCTGTAGTATTAAGGAATAGAATAGATTCATTATCAAAGGAAAGGCTAACAATAGAAGAGAGAAACAAAGATTTAATATCTGAAATGAATCAACTTAGTAATAACAAAACGATATTGAGCAATAACGTTAATAACCTTAAAAACGCTATCAGCTTGCAGATGCACAGTGATGCATTTGTGCGAAAGGCCGCAAAAAAAAACCTTGAGTTTAGTATGGATTTTATTGGGAATAATATTGATACCACGAAACTTACGCCCAAAGAGCTTCAAATCATAAAAGACGAGATATATTTAACTTATTTACGAATTGGAGCTTTTGAAAAGCAAAATTCAAATGATGGGAATCGCATACAAGAATGGGCAGAGAAGTATTTTAAAGAACAAAAAGAAAATGACTCATTGAAAAGAGTAATAAGTCAATATAAAAAACTGTTTAAAGAATAAGGGGCTTTTATTGAAATGCGTTCCTGAGGCAAGCTCAGGATGACGGGAGGCAACCCCAGCCAGTCATGCCGAACTTGTTTCGGTATCGCATCGTTATCAAAATTGAAAAGGCGACTGTGAAGCAATCCCACAGAAACCGCTACAAACGGATTGCTTCGGGAGACCTCGCAATGACGAGGAAGCTACTGTCCTGCTGACGCAGGAAGCACCTTATAGCACTTTGTAAACACAGTTGTAATAGGGTTCTTCGCTATCGCTCAGAAGGACAGGATGGGCACTGACTGCATCCCGTCATTCCCGCGCAGGCGGGAATCTGCTTTTTAACTCACCCCTGACTACTAAATAATTGTACGATTAACCAACTTTTACCCTCTCTAATTGCAATTAGAGAGGGGCGACTGTGGGAACGTCGGGCTACTATTTTTTCGGGGGTGAGTTAAAAAATCTACCCCGCACTGATTCCCAATCAAGTTGGGAATGACAGCAGACGCACCCACATCCTGTCATGCTGACGCAGGAAGCACCTTATCCCGCTTTGTAAACACAGTTGTAATAAGGTTCTTCGCTATCGCTCAGAAGGACAGGCTGGGCACTGACTGCATCCCGTCATTCCCGCGCAGGCGGGAATCTGACTTTTTAACTCACCCCTGACTACTAAATAATTGTACGATTACCCAACTTTTCCCTTCTCTAATTGCAATTAGAGAGGGGCGACTGTGAGAACGTCGGGCTAATGTTTTTTCGGGGGTGAGTTAAAGAGTGTGCAAAAAGCGCTCGACTTTCGTCATGCCGAATTTGTTTCGTTTTTTCATTTCCTAATAAAATTCTTATACGTATTGCGATCCTGAGGCAAGCTCAGGATGACGGGAGGCAACCCCAGCCAGTCATGCCGAACTTGTTTCGGTATCGCATAGTTATAAAAACTGAAAAGGCGACTGTGAAGCAATCCCACAGAAACCGCTACAAACAGATTGCGTCGGGAGACTTTGCAACGACGGTTTGGAGTGCAAGTTCCCTACTATGGTGTAACAGGCGTAACAGGGGTGTTACGGTGTTACATCTGTTACACTGGTAATTTACTGTTTATTAATTAGTTAAACACATCGTGTTGAATTGTGTAACATTCTGTAACATTTTAGTGTTACGTTACACAAACGTTTATTTAGTTAATAATCAATAATATATATCATTATAGAGATATGCAAAGTGTAACATCTGTAACATTGTTACAGGGTTAATGAAGACAAAACAGATTTGTTGTAAAGCGCAGTATTTAAGTTATTTATAGTTATAGAAATTTATTAGTTGTAACAAAGTGTAACATTTGGGTGTTACAGCCTGTTACACTTTTAAGCATTTAATTAAATAACGAATGTGATATATTTATGTAATGTACTTATTTTTAGTTTATTACATATAAATTACTGCTTTGACTGTAACAAAGTGTAACATGTAGGATGTTACACTTTGTTACATCTTGTTACACTTTTAAATGTTTAACCCGCTGAGAAAAGTGTTTTTCTTAGGTAACTATTATATTTTGAACGGATTACAGTTAAATAACTACTTTAACTATAGTTGGTGTAACAGTGTGTTACGAGTGTTACGGCTGTTACACCAAACAAGAAATACTATTTAGCAGTTGCTTTTGCGTTGGGCAACTTCACCCCCAAATACTTGGCGGTGTAGCTTTGTTCAACGGCTAATAACCCTTCGGGGGTGCCTTCGTACACAATATGTCCGCCTGCATCGCCACCTTCGGGGCCTATGTCAATAATCCAATCGGCGCACTTAATCACATCCATGTTGTGTTCAATAATCACAATGGTATGGCCTTGCTCAATCAGGGCATTAAAGCTGCCCATCAGTTTGTTAATATCGTGAAAGTGCAAGCCCGTTGTAGGTTCATCAAAAATAAACAGAATGTGTTGGTCTTTGCTGGCCTTGCCCAGAAACGAAGCTAACTTAATACGTTGCGCCTCGCCACCGCTAAGGGTGCTGCTGCTTTGCCCCAACGACACATAGCCCAAACCCACATCTTGCAGCGGTTTTAGTTTGTTGTGCAGGGTTTTGGCATCGGCAAAAAAGTCCATCGCTTCATCAACGGTCATGTCTAATACATCGGCAATGTTTTTGCCCTTGTATTGCACTTCCAGCACCTCGTCTTTAAAACGCTTGCCGTGGCAGGTTTCACAAGGCAGGTGAAGGTCGGCCATAAACTGCATTTCAATCGTAGTTTCGCCTTCTCCCTGACAGGTTTCGCACCTGCCGCCTTCTACGTTAAAACTAAAGAAACTGCTTTTATACGCCCTTGTTTTGGCCAAAGGCTGCACCGCAAACAACTCGCGGATGGCATCGTAGGCTTTTATGTAAGTTACAGGGTTGCTGCGCGATGATTTACCAATGGGGTTTTGGTCAACCATTTCTACTTGGGTAATTTTTTTAATATCTCCCTCCAAGCGGTCGTGCTGCCCCGTTTTTCCGCCTGTATAGCTGCCCAGCACTTTTTGCAATGCGGGGTACAACACGGTTTTTATCAGCGAGGTTTTACCGCTACCGCTCACACCGGTAACGGCCGTGATAACGTGCAGGGGTATTTTAACATCTACGTTTTTGAGGTTATTTTCTCGTGCGCCTTTAATTTCAAGGTGGTCGCTCCACTTGCGTCGGCGTTCGGGTACGGGTATTTCCTCACGTCCAGAAAGGTATTTGCCCGTCAAGCTGTTATCGTCGGCCAGCATTTGTTTAAAGTCTCCCTGAAACATCAATCCGCCGCCGTTGCGTCCAGCAAATGGGCCAATATCAATCAACTCATCCGCCGCCATCATCACGTCCTCGTCGTGTTCCACAATCACTACCGTATTGCCCAAATCTCGCAACGATTTCAGCACACGGATAAGGTTTTCGGTATCGCGGCTGTGCAGGCCAATACTGGGTTCGTCTAATATATACATACTACCCACCAAGCTGCTGCCCAGCGAAGTAGCAAGGTTGATACGTTGCGATTCGCCGCCGCTAAGGGTATTGCTCAACCGGTTAAGGGTAAGGTAGCCCAAGCCTACTTCTTTCATAAACGAAAGACGGTTGGTAATTTCCTTCAAAATACGGTCGGCTATTTTGGTATCGGTGGGGGTAAGTTTCAGTTGGGTAAAATACTCATGGGCACGGCTCACGGGCATTAGTATGATGTCTGATATCGAAAGACGTTCTTCGGGTTTGGCTTCGTTCAGCAGTTTTACGTAGGTAGCATCTTTGCGCAAGCGGGTGCCGCGGCAATCAGGACAGGTGGTTTTACCCCTGTATTTGCTCAGCATCACACGGTACTGTATTTTGTAAACCTTTTCTTCAAGGTATTTAAAGAACTGATTGATACCCAATACGGTTTTTGCACCTTGCCACAATAAGTCTTTTTCCTGCTCGGTCAAATCGTAATAGCTACGATGCATGGGAAAATCCAAATGGATGGATTTTGCGATAAAATCTTCTTTCCACTCCTGCATGGTTTCGCCGCGCCAAGGGGCAACGGCACCTTCGTACACGCTAAGGCTTTTATCGGGTATCACTAAATCTTCGTCAATGCCAATCACCATACCAAAGCCTTCGCAGGTTTTGCAAGCTCCGTAAGGGTTGTTAAAGCTGAAAAAGTTGGTACTGGGTTGTTCAAAGCTGATACCATCGGCCTCAAACCTTGCCGAAAATTGCAGGGTGTGTTCTTTGCCTTCGGGGTTGGTTACTTTTACCAAACACTCTTGGTTGCCTTCTAAAAAGGCCGTTTGTATGCTATCGGCAGAGCGCGAGGGGAGCTCGTCATCGGCTTTATCGGTAAGAACGCGGTCAACCACCAAAAAGCAATTTTCAGGCTTTAGGGTTTTCAGTGTTTTGGCGTCTTCTAACAGTTCTTCAATTTTGTAAATGGTATCGCCGGCTTGCAAACGGGTAAAACCTTTTTGCAGCAATACTTTAAGTTCTTCGGCCAGTTTGCGCTGAGTGTTGATGCGGCTAAGAACCAACACGGTGCTGCCGTCTTCTAAACCCAAAATAAAATCAACTACATCGCCTACGCTGTGGCGTTTTACAATAGCTCCGCTAACGGGCGATACGGTTTTGCCTATTTTGGTGAATAACAGTTTCAGGTAATCGTATATCTCGGTGCTGGTGGCAACCGTACTGCGCGGGTTGCGCGTGTTTACTTTCTGCTCGATAGCAATGGCGGGCGAAATGCCTTTGATGTAGTCCACCTCGGGCTTGTTCATCTTATCCATAAACTGGCGCGCATAGGCCGAAAGGCTTTCTACATACCTGCGCTGCCCTTCGGCATACAGGGTATCAAACACTAAGCTCGATTTACCGCTACCGCTCACACCTGTAACCACCGTCATGCGGTTACGGGCTATCTCTACGTCTATATTTTTAAGGTTGTGCTCGCGCGCACCCTTAATTAAAATGTTATTTGCCGCCATAAAAAAACGAAGGTGCAAAATTACTTCACTTTGCACCTTATACCAACAAAGGGGTGAGATTTAATGTTTGGCCTAAACAGGGGTTAGTTGTTGGCGGTTAGTGGTTAGGCAATTCATCGGATAAATGTTTGCCAATCACCATGCCTAAAACAGTTTTATTGTAAAATCTTTATTGATGAAATACGGGCCTGTAAGGGTGTCTTTTCCGTGGGGCGAAGTACGTGTTCCAAACGTGGTAACACGATAGTACACATAATTTACTGAATCAACGGTATTGACATCTGCCAAGCATTTTTGCAACTCAGCATCGGCTTCTTTTTGTTTTTCTTGGGCATCATTCAGTCGGGCAAGCTCGGCCGCAGCCATTGAGGGGTGAACTTTGCGGGCAGCCTCTACCGTAATTTTTTGCATTTCTACAAATTGGTCTTGTATAGTTTTAAACTCTTCAAGTATACGGCAATAGTTTTGGCGCCCCATTTTTTCGGTAGCGCTGTCTAACTTCACTAGTGATATGGTATCAAGGCTGGCTCCGGTAGCTTCCGACATTTTTGTAAGGTGTTCTTTCACAGCCGCCATACATTTATCTTCTATTTCTTTGGTTGTATTGGCAGGTTCATTGGTATTTGTATTAGTGTAGGTATTACTAGTAGAGGGTTTGCAGCCAATAACGGCAATACCTATCACTGCAAATGCAAGCAGGACTGTTTTTTTCATGGGGCTAATTTAGGGGTTTATCCGTTTGGATGAGAGAAGGTGAAGGATTAGAGCTAATTTAATTTAAACTTAAGTGGCATTGTAATTTTGCGTTGTTTTTTTTGTCCCCAAGTGTACCAGCGAACTTCGTTAAGAATAATTTTAACTACACGCAAGGCTTCTTCGTCCAATAAATCATTAACTTTTTCATAAACAACAGGGTCTTTCCCTTTACCGTTTTCATCAATAGTGAAACTAATTTTTACCGTGCCTTGATACCCGTTTTCGACTGCTAATGGGGGATAATTAAGATGTTGAACCATCAGATATGATATAATATAACTTCCGCCTATTGGAGTTGGTAGTAAACAAGAGGACACATCTACGGCAGTATCAATACAGGGGTTATAAAAGCTTTCTTTACTGTTACTAAAACCTTCATCATATAAAAGCGTGTCTTTAGTAAAATCAAATTTCTGAACCACTTTGTCATTATCTCCATAAAAACTCCAAACACCTTGTTTAGTACCCATTTTGTATGAACCTTGACTTAGAATTTGCGATGTGTACCGTTTGTTATAATATGTCCATATACTATCCTTTTGTCCGTTATTATAATATCCTTGCTCTATAATTTTCTTTTTTTCTGTCCTTTTTATGTATTCTCCATGCTTTGTGGTTTTGTCACTTTTCAATACATAATAGATTTCTTCATAGGTGTTTCCATTTTCAATAATTTCTTTTTTGATTTTCTTAAGTTTTTGAGAGAATCCAAAAAAGGGTATTATGATAAGAAGGAAGGATATTAGTGTCTTTAGCATTCGACAAATTTAAGTCCTAAAGCTATTTAGTTGTCATTGTATAGGTAATTTCATTAATGGGGCAATACCGAAACAAGTTCGGCATGACTGGCTGCGGCTGGCACACTCTTTAACTCACCCCCGAAAAAGTATTAGCCCGACGTTCCCACAGTCGCCCCTCTCTAATTGCAATTAGAGAGGGGAAAAGTTGGGTAATCGTACAATTATTCGGTAGTCAGGGGTGTGTTAAAAGGCAGATTCCCGCCTGCGCGGGAATGACGGGATGCAGTCAGTGCCCATCCTGTCCTTCTGAGCGATAGCGAAGAACCCTATTACAACTGTGTTTACAAAGCGCTATAAGGTGCTTCCTGCGTCAGCAGGACAGTAGCTTCCTCGTCATTGCGAGGTCTCCCGAAGCAATCCGTTTACAACGGTTTCATTGGGATTGCTTCACTATTTCTTAATCTATATTCCTTTACTTTTGATTATACCCGTTCGCAATGACGATAGTCGGGTGCTTCTGGCACACTCTTTAACTCACCCCCGACAAAACATTAGTCCGACGTTTCCACAGTCGCCCCTCTCTAATTGCAATAAGAGGTTAAAACGTTATACGGTAACTTTATATAATTTTAATTGATTGTTTTACAGTTGTTTATGTTAATGTCAATTATACCTTGTATTGACATTTCTATGTATTTCTATGTTATTTGCTGTACCTATGTTGTACCCAACAAGGTTTAAATACCAAATATGGCATCCGTAAAGGTAATACTTAGAACCTCAAAAACATTGGCGAACGGCAACCACCCGATAGCCATCCGTATTATAAAAGACCGAAAGGCAAAATTTATCTTCACGGGCAAATCATCCTCAAAAGAACAATGGGACGAAGAAAAAGGGTTGCCCAATAAAAAACACCCTTTGTATAAGGAACTGGTAATTTATCTCAAAAAGAAATCACTGGACGCAGAGGCACAAATCCTGCAATTGGAGCGGGACGATACTTTTTATACCGCCGACAACATTGCACAGACCCTCACTAAGACCAAAGCGAGTACTAATTTCTTTGATTTTATGGACAAAGTAATTGCAGAGTTGGATGCAGCAGGCCGCATAGGCTCTAAAAACAGCTATGTGTCAGTGATGAAATCCCTGCTTGCTTTTACCAAGCAAAACAGAAACCTCGACTTTAAGGCAGTTACTACCTCATTTATCCTTAAATACGAACATTACCTGCGCTCCAAAGGGTTGGCAGAGTCCACCATGAAGTTTTACATCACCCCTATACTTACCTTATACCACCTTGCCAAAAAGGATACCGCCCCTATCAAAGAGTATGATTTTACAAAATTCAGGTTGCGCCCCAAACACAGGGCAATGGAAAAAGCCAAAATGGAAACCCTTTTTAAGTACCCTACCGAAGAAGGTACAGCCCAATACCATGCACTTAACTATTTTACCTTTTCGTATTACTGTTGGGGTATTAACATGGTGGACATAGCAAAGCTCCAGTGGAAGAATATCCAAGACGACCGTTTGTTTTACATACGGACAAAATCAAAGAAAGGATACAGCATCCCGCTATTAGCCCCTGCAAAGCGGATATTAGATTTATACAAACCCGAAGGGGCAAATACCGACCCCGAAGCCTACATCTTTCCGATATTAGACCCAAAAAAGTACAATACCCCACAAAAGGTAACCAGCAGAATAAAAAATACCACCCGTTCTACTAATGATGCCTTAAAAGTTATCGCTCAAAAATCAGGCATCCCTATTAACCTCACCACCTATGTTGCACGTCACTCGTTTGCCACCAACCTGCGGGACATGGAAATATCGGCCTCAAAAATCCAAAAGATGATGGGGCATTCTACCGAACGGACGACGCAAGGCTACCTTGACTCGTTTAAAAACAACGAATTGGACGATGCTGCCATGAAACTGATGGAGTAAGCCCCTGTTTTTTGGCCGTTTTACCGCCCAATCAACCCATTTCAGGATTTAGCAACAACGTGTTGTGAAAATTACGCTGCTTTTTATTGTAGTATATTGATAATTAACAAATAACCGTGCAATGCTCCGTTGCAAATTTGCAATGGAGCATTGCAAATTCAGCCTAATTGCCGTTGTATCTGCTTGCATGTCAATTCGTTGCATTTCACAACACGTTGTTGCTAAAAACGGCTAAAAAATTTGCAAAAAAAACAAAAAATTATTCCCCTCACCTTCAATTCATAAGCAAGCCTTGCTAACACGGGGTTTAAACTAAAACAACGCTTTCCCCGTTTAGGGTATCAATGCGTAAAATATTACCTGTATTAACTGTTTTTTACCCATAGCCTGCGGGGGGCGGGTTATGGAAAGGGCATGGATAGGAAATATTTTATGGATTTACAACACACACACTAACTTTTCTATGAATTTACGGAACAACATTTATGCTGAGGCCATGCTGGCTCATTTCCACAATTTCTTTTATTACTACAATAACTCATCCGGCAACGACGAACCCGCGCCCTCTGAACACGGCTATCCCGATGGCTTTTTTAACTGGTTCTACACTATAAAGGCAAATTCAATTGAAGGTATTGAAGAGCAGAACCAAGACCTGCGCCGCCAAATACAGGAAAGCATTGGAACCCTGCCGCAATTGGAGAATACTGCACCCCTGACAGTAAAATACCACCGCATCTTAGGTATAAAAATTAACCTTAAAAGCATCACCGTCCCGCATCCCGACGGCAGGATAACCACCTTTACCTACAGTTACCATTTTTACAAGCTCAGGTATGGGTTAAAGTATCTGTTAGAAAAGGACAGGTTTTCAAAAGCGGAGATTTACAATAAACACCTCAAAGAGCGTAAAATCAGCGTGTATCCTGATACCACTCCGCTGATATACCTTCAGGGAAGTTGGCAGGAAATTATTGAAGAGTGTCAGCAAAAAGAGTACACCCGAAAACGCCAGTGTTTCGCCATTTTGTATTTTTTGGATGAAATGGGGGTGGATATTGCCACCGTTAATTTAAGCGATGTAACAAGGTTACTCCACCTGTTTTCTGCTAAAGAAATTCCGTTGGACAGGTCAGAAACGGAGAAAATAGCCAATTCTACCACCTACAAAATGCTTAGAAATGTTAAAAATCAGGTGTACCAAGCGAACCAAACCGATATTCTTTTCATAAAAAACATCATTTTTCCCCTTGCTGAGCAACACAATTCCAAATTACTAAAAAGATTGTGTAAACGACTAACAGTTAAATAAGTAGTTCAAATTTTTTGGTAGGGGTAAGCCGTTTTTTTTGGTAGGGGGGTAAAAAAAAAGTTAAAAATTGACCCCTACCAACATACCCCTGCCGAATGCTTTTTTTGTAAATATTTGCTGCCGTAGAACAAAGAGAATATGGCGGCTCCCAATCCTTTTACCGAAATTAACGACAGGCTCGATATGCTGACCCAAATGGTCGCCGAGCTGATGAAAAAACCATCCCCCAACAGCACCCATGCTGCGGACACCCCCCTAAACGCAGTGCAGGCGGCCAAGTATGTAAACATGGCCGTTAATACCATCTACATACTGACCAGTAAACGGCAAATACCCCATTTTAAGCGGGGCAAACGGATATATTTTTATAAAGAAGAACTGGACAACTGGTTGAAGGCCAACCGCCGTAAAACCGTTGAAGAAATCGAAAGTGAAGCCTAAGACAATGACAAGACAACGCCGAAAAGGCAAAATGAATTTAGTACAAATGCGCTGCGGGAAAAATTGCACCTGTCCGCCCCTTGTGTCCATGCCTGAATTTTTAGGGGTGTATCATCACCCTACGGCACTGGACGGATGTATCCAATGCGGCAAAAACCATAAACTGGTGATGCAGCCCAAAGCAATCATTGCTTTCCCATTTACCCTGCCAAGCGGCAAAAAGATGAAAACAAGAACCCAATTACACCCAAAAAAGGAGGCTGCCAACACACCGACCCCTCACAAGCAAGTGAATAAAAAGCAAGCGCAGGGGGCTGAATAGCCCCCTTTGCCGCTTGGTGTAGTAGTTAAGTAAATTAAGACGGGGGAAAATGCAAAGGTATCTATTAAAAGCCAAAGCAGAGGCCGAAAAAATACAGCACATACAGCGGTTGCTGCTGTTTCCGACCGTACCCCACAATAGCGGGGATACCGAACTGTTAACCCGTCAAATAGCCACTCACCAAAGGATATACAAACGTTTTATCACCCTTGCCCAAAAACACCAACAAACTCCCAACAACACGTTGTTTTTATGAGAACCGACCGCATCACCCCCCAAAATACACACCCTGACCAAATGGACGAATTTGATTACCGCAGGATAGACATTGCAGAAGTGCGCAAACACCTCAACCAGTTTGTAAAAGACGTTAACCAAAAGGCCGCCACCCCTAAAGAGCGTATCAGAGGCGGGTTATTCCTTACGTTGTTAAAAGTATGCGATGCCTACGTGCGCCAAAATAACCGTGTAGGCTGTTTAACCATTAACCCCATACCCTGCCGCATGAACAATGTGCGGTTAGCCCACCTTGTCAAAGTGGACAAACGCACCATTTTAAACCACCTTTCCAAGCTGGAGAAAATGGGCATTGTACAAAAAACCTTTCGAGGAACAAAAGCCGATTACGAATTAACCGTGCCCGCTTGGATATTGCTATACGACCCCCAAAGCTCCAACAGCGTGTTGTTGGGAAACCAACCCGCCCCCGATACTGCTGAAAATAGCGACAAAACGAAAAATGTGCGCCAAAGCAATCTTGTAAACTCTTTAGAAAAGAGTAATATACACTCTATACCCTGTGAATTGGGGGATAACGGGATAGAAAACCATAGCGGCCAGCCTCCTTTGTCGGCTGATACTGCAAAGCCTCTTGGACTTTTCTCTTGCACACCCCTCAAAGCAGGCAGTGGTGTGGAAACCCCACCCTTATCCACAGCCGAAATTCCTGAACAAAGGTTGGGCGGCGGCGCGGCGGCCAAAAAATACCCCGCATGGCAGTTGGCAATGGTATTGGAGTTCTACCGCTATGCCATCAGCACCCTGTACCCTTACCACCAGTTTGATACGGAAACAGAGCGTAAAATCAAAAACAAGCTGTTTAACCACGTGTACGGCAGTTTTAAACAATCCCTTACCCGCGAGGATTGGGAAAAGTACCAGCAAACACTGATACAACGGGTGGATTTGATAGCGGCATGGAAGGAGCGGCCATTGGAGGGTGAAAAGAATAAAAAGTATCAAGAGGGTAAGTTTTTGGTGAACCCGATTACCTTTTTTGACAACAAATGCCCTTACGGGTTTATCCAAACCGAACAATGGCTGCTATTGCAATACAAGCGAAAGGCACTGATTAAAGCGGAATTGGAGTTAGACAAAGCCCGTAAAGAGTTGTTGACCGATACCGACCGCTTAAAAGTGTACCTCAAATGGGAAACCCGATTTAAAAACAAGAAGCTGCCGGAGGCTGAGGTAATGTTTTACCACGCAATGGTCAACATTCAAAAACAATGGGCACTGCAAAAACAAGGTGTTGTTGCCCGCTAACCGCTACTACATCCCAATAACCAAATACAATGGCAAACAACCCACATTTCATAAGACAACAGCAGGAGTATAAACCCACCGCTAAGTATAAACTGGTGGTGTACTTTAAAAACAAGGCGCATTTACCCCCTGCCATGCAGCACAATACATTCTTTTCCTGCCACCATCGGGACAAAAAGGGAGAGGACGGGTTAAAAGCCTTAAAAAAACTGGTAACAGGCCGTTTTATGGGTACGTACCTAACCGCCCTGATTTACAACAACCAAACAGGGGCTTTGCTGCACAAATGGGTGTTTGACGGGAGTAAGGACGAAAAAAGACTATGAACCAGCAATGTGTTGTTGACGGCTGGCAGAAGACGGTAGCAATACCCCCCGACCGAATACTGTATAGAATCAGCTACTCGGATGCACAGGCATTGGTATGGTTGCTGCACCGATTGATAGTACATGGGTATATAGGGTTGCAGCCTGTTCACCAGCGAACGTATCGGGCGGCTGTGTTATTGACCGAACCTTTGTTTATAAAGCTGCAAAATCTCTGTAAAAAGCCCTTTGCAAAGCGCAAAACCATAGCCATCCAACAAAAGGTAGCCGAAGGGTTAATGCTCGCATACGAAAAAGGGTATTTCAACAACGTGTTGTTGGGCGTTACTGAGCCTGTCAAATCGTACTATTCGGGGGTGTTGTACTTGTTATATGCAGAATTAATGAAGTATTACCCTCTTTAAACAACAAAGACGGGTGTTGCCCCGCCTTGTTGGTGTTCATAGTTAGGTGAAATTGACTATGTACTTACCTGTACTTTCAAAACAAACATACTAAAATTCAAACAGTGAAATGGGGAACAACGTAAAATTGGTAAGAAAAAACATTACCCAACTAAAAGATGAATACGAAACTTCTTACAAAACCATGATAAAAATGCTGCTGACCGTTCCTAACCTTAAGGTAAAAAACCGCAAGGTGCGGGATTATTCACCCAAAGAGGTAGAAATGATATACAGCCATCTTGGTGTGCCGGGCAAGGAGTTTGATGAAGCGTAAGCGTTTTCCTTTCAATTATAAATATTTGCTAATTAACGGTTTAAAAAGAAATTATTATAAGGGCAACGGGGCTTCATTTTTGGGGAAGCCCGCAATCAATGGATATACAATGGCTGTTGGTGTAAGTTTTATCGGATAACAATATTGGTTAATTAATTTCAACTATTTATCATTGCAGAAATTATTACCTATGAAAAAAATCACCCTTCTATTAGTTCTTTCTTCATTGCTATGTTTTACCGCGTGTAAAAAAGACGAAGAAACCAGCACTCCCCAAAAAACAAAATCGGAGTTATTAAGTGCCAAACCTTGGAAAATGACAGCCTTGACTGTTAACCCTGCCATCAACGCCGGAGGCACTATGATTACCGATATTTATGCCCAAATGCAAGCCTGCGACAAAGACGATGTTTACAGTTTTAAAAGTGACAAAACGTACACACAGGAAGAAGGGGCTACCAAATGCGACCCTAACGACCCACAAGTAAGCGAAGCAGGTACGTGGACATTCAGTTCTGATGAGAAGCAAATAGTGCAAACTTCATCAGGTAGCACCGAAAGTTCTACATTGGTTGAATTAACCGAAACCAAACTGGTTATTTCAAACACAGAAACAGACGGTGGTATTACCTATACCTATACAGCCACTTTCAGCAACCAATAATTCACACTACCATATAATTTAAAAGGGGCTGCCTCAATTTTGGGGCAGCCCCTTTTTTTGTCCCGTTTACCATTGTAAAACTTTGGAAACTATTGGAAAACTTGGGAGTGATTGGCATTGTTTGGGAGAACCGTGGAAGTGAAATTTCCGCCCCCTGCACCTTTGCTATCACTTTAACAAGCATAGATGACAGGATTATACAAATTAGCCGCAGCCGTAGCGGTAACAGGCATATCTGCCCTTACCGCCCTGCGCCTGTCAAGGATTAAAAAAGACCTTACCACAAGGGTGGGGTTGCCTCAAAAAATCGAATTTATCAGGGGTCAGGTGCGTTTTCATATCCCCGTTACCATTTACAACTACACAGGGTTTCGTTTAGCCCCTAAGCGGGTAAGAATAGAAGTATCTTACTTAAACGCTGAAAAAAGCCCCGTACAGTTGGGCATCAGCCCGCAACAACCCATTGACCTTGACCTTATAAAAAACAAGGAAATATCGGCTGTTTTTCAGGTGGATATAAACCCTGCCGTCTTAATGGGTTTGCAACTTGACACCCCTGTAACGGTGCGGGTAAAATTTGATTACCTGTTTTTCCCCGTTGACATTGATACCGTTATCAGGTTGTCCACTTTTTTCCCTTCTACACTGGTGAACACCCTTTCCAGTTCACTAAGCAGCATCCTAAAAAAACTGGGTTTGGGCAACCCAACGCCCTTATCGCCCGCTAAAGGCTATTTACCCACCTTAACCAAAATATCCGACCTGCTGTGAAGATAAAAGGCCCCTATATCGACCCTCTTTATGAGTCCGAAGTCCCCGTGTATTTTTTAAACGGGTTGGGACTGGTAGCCACAGGTAAACGCAGGGTAAAGGATATTACCCCGTTTTTGAGGTATTTCCCGATACCCGACGGTCAAGACACCCCTTACAACAAAGGCGAGTTTGTGCGCACGGGAAAAGTACTGCAACTGATAGAAGAACGGGTACACCGCTACTACAAAGACACCGAACGGTTTGCCAAAGAATATTTAACACAAGGGCTGCACCCTCAAGTACAAGGGTACGCAAAAGAAGTATGCCGCAGGCTCTACCGCTGGCTGATAAACTATGTGCAGTACAAACCCGACCGCACAGGCCGTGAAGAATTGCGCCGCCCTGCAAGGGTGGCACAGGAAGCAAGGACGGGCGTGGATTGCGACTGCTTTGCCTACTTTATCTCCACCGTCCTTAAAAACCTTGCTATCCCCCATAAGCTGCGCATCATTGCAGCAGGGGAAGCCACCGCCTACCACCACATCTACGTGGTTGTTCCCCACAGTGCGGGGAGCTTACAGCCCTATCGCGACAAATTCCGCTACACGGTGGTTGACCCCGTGCTTGACACCTTTGATGCAGAACCCCAAGACATCACGGCCTACCACGATTACCCCATGAATGTTACCCAAAATTCCGCCTTAAACGGCACAAATACCCCCATGCTCGACCAATTATACAACCAACTTAGCAACACACGGCAACTGATGGTACAAAACCCCGCCTCCTACCGTAGTGCGGGGATAAACCCCAATGCCGCCGTCCCCCTGTTGGACGAAGCCTTACAAGCGTGGTACACCCCCCAAAGGGATGCAGTACTTGCACGGCTCTCCAAACTGGATTATCAAATCTACACAGGTATCAACGGGTATCCCCTGAACGGCTTTTTCCAAAACGTGGCCAATGCTGCCAAAAAAGTGGTGAGTGAGGTAAAAACGGTAGTGCATACCGCAGTTACCGACCCTAAAAAACTCGTTAACCAAACGGTGGACAAGGCAAAAGACATCATCGACAAAGCCATTGACTACGGACGTACAGGGGCACTGTTTATCCCCCGCAAAGCCTTTATGGGTCTGGTGGAACTGAACGTAAGGGGGCTGGCCTCCAAACTTCAGAAAGGATTGTCTGACCCTGCCATTTCAGACCGTATCAAGCGGTTGTGGGAGGGGGATTTGGGCGGCGACTTCTCCAACCTTACAGGCTCTATTAACCGAGGGGCAAACAAACCCTTTTTATTCGGATTACGGGGCTTACAGGGCGACCCTGCCACCGTTGCCACCCTTACCGCATCGGCAGGGGGTGTATTGGCTGCCATCCAACCCATTTTGGACGCTATTGAAAAGTTCACTTCTTCAGGGGCTGGCAAAGCACTGGTAGAAGCGGGTAAAAGCGTGGTAAGCCTTGTTTCAAAAAACGACAACCCTGCTGCTTTACCCGTGTATATCCCCGACCCGTCTGCCAATACTACCGCATCGGATGCCTCCTACTACCCCGCCCCAACGGGTGCAAACCCTAATTGGAGCGCACCGCAAAACACTGCGGCAAGCTCAGAGGGTGGCAGCAGCAATACCCTGATGTGGGTAGGCGGCACGATAGCCGCAGGGCTGTTGCTCTTTGCTGTAACCTCTGCCAAAAACAAGAAAAATGGCTTAAACGGCCTTGAAGGTACAAAGAAAACGCACACGGGTAAGCACCACCGCAAGCCCAAAGGCAAAAGTGCCTCCCTCACCTTTTAATCACAGTAACACCAACGCATCACATCTTTATGAGCGATAAAAATCAAAAATCACCCCTTAAAAAATACATTGCTTCGCCCGTTCTGAAAAAGACAAGTCTACAAGCAGCGGGCGGTTTGGGCGGCCTCAGCATTGCCTATGCCGTTGACAGAACAGCAAATGCCCAAAAAGGTTGGATAATCCCCACCATTATGTTAGGTCTGGGACTGACAGGCTTGCACTATTTCAACGTGAACCCGCCCAAGGAAAGCGAAACCCTTTTGCAACTTGCACAGGGAACCTCAGCGGGGGTCGCTATGTACGGAGGTTTAAGAACCTTTGAATACGGCCTGCCCAAAATCACCGCAAACGGTATGAACGGCCTGCGCGGGTTTATCCCTAAACCTATCGCCGAAAAAATCGCCCGATACCTGCCCACCTTTAACGGTATGGGCGAAGTTAAACGCCCTTCGGGTTATTACGACGACCCGATGGCATCCATGATGGGCACACAAAACAATACCTACTACCAAGAACCTTCTTCGGGGGCACTCCCCGCAGTTCCCATCAACGGAAACGTGGAAGCCGAAAACGTAGTAGCAGAAGTACTTTAACCTGTCAACAGTCAGCTTTTGGCTATTAGCCCTTAGCCTTTGGCGAAAAAAGCTAATAGCTAAAGGCCAGTTGCCAACAGCACTGCTAATTCCTAACCACAAATCACCAACAACCAACCACCAAACAATGAGTGTAATACGACGCAACCCCAATTTTACAGCAGGGATTTCCCAATTTTTATTAGACCAGATTTCAAAAGGCAAGGCGGGCGAAGACATCCAACGCCAATACGGACAGGGCAATATCGAGTTTATTGATATGAGCTTTAAAATACGTTACAAGCTGGGCGCAATGGCCGCTTCTTCAAACGCTACGGTAAACATTATCGACACCACCCTTGCAAAAACCGAAGGCCGCACCGATTTGCACCAAGGCATTTTGCCAGGCAAGATGGCTTTTGCTATCGGGGCGATACGGTTAGCTTACGGCGAAACCGCAGGTTTACCCGAAACAGCATTGTACCGCAGCCGCAAATACGGGTTTAACATCACCCCCGCAGCAGCAGAACAGGCACAGTTTGTTCCTGCATTGCTCCAAAACAGCCGCTTTGAATTTTGGCAGGGGTCGCGCAGGCTGATAAACGAGCAGGTAGAGACCTTTTTTGCCGACACTGACAGTATCGAAGAAGGCGGCCACCTGTTAGACTGTTTGACCCTTGACAACCCTAAATTATTGATGCCCGACGAAGTTTTATCGGGGATAATCGTACCCCCGATAACAGGAGCGGCGTTAAGTGCCGATGCCTGTATCGAATTAAAAGTTATCGGTACTGCCGCCCAATTACGTAAAACATCTGCTGTTTAACCTGCCATAAATCCAAGGGGCGGACAACCAAGACCGCCCCTTTACCCTTTAACAAATGACACAACGAAGGCTTAAAACATTAAACATTTCACTTGCCGCAGCCACCGCCGCAGGCACATACTCCTATACGTTTACAGCGGACAAGGATATGCAACTGGTAACTGCCATTGCTGTTGCCGAAAACAAACGCAATACCGCAGACATCTACCGCATCGGCCTAAAACCGACCAACGGCGGTGATATAGTGATAGACGTTTGCAACCGCGCCTTTTGGGTAGTGGATACTGCAACCCCCATTAACGAGCGGATGCTGTATTTAGGCGAAGGCGGCATTATCGCTCAGGGCTACCAATACACCGTTTCGGTAACCCTTGTAGAGAACCTTGTCGGCGCACTGAATTTGGATATGGTATTTGACCAACGCAGCTAAGTAGTATGGTAAATTGGGAAGACTACAGATACACGGGCGATAACGACAGTTTTCCGCACGAAGGATATTCAGGGTACAGTGTCGAAAATACGGGAACGGTCAACGTAACCTTAAACGATAATACCTTACTCACTCCCGGACAGGAACGGGTATTCCCTTATTTCCCCGACCACTATTACAAAGGGTCGGTACGCCTTAGTTGGGCAACCGCAGCAGGCACTAAAAACATTACAGTTAGAGCCTTTCGGATAAGCTGCTAATTCAGTCAACGGTCGATAGTCCACTGTCAACGGTTTTTGCTGTTGACCGTTGTCGGTGGACTGTTGACTAATCCCTAACAACTAACAACCACCAACTAACAACCAAAAGATGCAAACCCCCTTCGGAAACACCCCCAATACAACCGCTTACCATACCTACGGTGCTGCCGTAGGTTCGGGGGAAGGTTTTGTATTAGACAGGGTTGCGGGGGCAAAACTGGCTTTATCGGTGCGGAAATTATCCGCCCTGTACAACGGCAGTTATGCCCGTATCCGCAGGCCGTCGGACAATATAGAAACCGATATTACCACCCCATACGGGGGCTTTATCGCCCCGCAGGCGGCAGTATCGGACGGTAGCGGGTTGCAAGGTTGGCTTTCGGGTGCGGACGGTGCAGGGGTACGGTGGTACGACCAAAGCGGAGCAGCCGCCCATTTAACCCAAAATACCGCAGCGAACCAATATTTGTTGCGGTTTGGTTTTACGGGCAACCGTACAGCCTTTGCAGGCAAGCCCTTATCGGATTACCAATGGGTGTATCCTGCCTCCACAGGCAATTACCTTTTTGGGGCTAACAAACAGTTCTGTTTTCATTTTGTGGTGAAAACCAACATAATGGCAGGGGCTGACTTTGCTATGTTTTACCACATCGCCTCCAATAACGACCTAATACGCGGATTGATACTGAGGGTAGTAGGTTCGGGTAGCGGCTACAAAGCAGGGTTTGTGGGCGGGGACTTAAACGCTACCGTCAATATGTCAACGGTAACTGTTTTTGACAATACCCGACCGCACCATGTTCTTTTCTGCTATGACGGAACAGTAAGCACCTCGTGGACGGACAGGCTGACAGTGTATGTGGACGGTATTGCAAGCCCGATGGCTATCTCTTTCCAAACAGGGCCGTTTCCTGCACCGTTGACCCAACCTGTAACTGTACCGAGAGTATGGGCACCCTATACCGCAATTACTAACAGCGGTTTATCCGAAGCTATCCTTTGGGACAGGCTCCTTACCCAAGCAGAAATTACCCTTATCACCCAAAACACCCGTAAAGCCTATGGAATATAAGTATTACACCGCCGTGTGCTTTGACACATTGAGCCAAGCTGCGGACTTTTCCCAAAGCTACCACCATAACTCGTTAGCGGAAGGACAAAATACCCGTTACCGTTTTCCTGTATCCCAAACCGAGCAGGGGACTTTTTGTGTGGTGGTGTATGACCTGAACGAACTAACAGAGCATGATATACAACGAATAACCATACAAAAAATAAGCACTGACTTTATACCCCTTGATTAACCATGTTTGATAAACAACTCACCTTAAAACAAGCCATCGGTATTGTAGTCTCTGCCGTTACCCTCTGCGGAGGGGCATGGGTGGATATGAAAATATCGGTAGCAAGGCAGGACAATGCCATATCAGAAACCGAACGCCGATTGGAAGATACGCGGCGCACCGAAGAGGAGCATTACCGCGAACTGAAACACTCCAACCAAGCCATTTACGACAAGCTGATAGAGATACAGGTTTCACTACAAAACAAACAAGACCGCCCATGAATTTTAACCACATCACACAAGGGAACGCCATGCGCATATCGGTCAACGGCAGGGCATTAACCGTCTGCAAGCGGTACGAAGAGATAACAGAAGGGGGCAACACCCCCGAAAACTACGTCCGCGAAGTGTTGCAGGGTATGGGCTTATCCCGCTGTACGGTGGAAATATTCCGCTCCAACGGCAACTCCTTTAAAAAAGACAGTCAGTTTGAATATTCCTTAAACAGTCAATCACAGGCACAACGGCCACCTTCGGGCATCCCGTTAAGCGGTGCGTTTGAGGGCATGGTATATACAGGCCACGAAGCATTGCTGGCAAAGCAGTACGAAAAATGGTACAACGAAGAGGCCGACAAAAACCGCAAGCTGCGCACCGAGTTGGACGAAACCTCCCGTGAGTTGAACAAAACCAAAAACGATTTGCAGCTTTTGGGGATGCGCAAGGAACTGGAGGCGGAGCAAAAAGCCCTGATGCTGGAAAAAGAAAACAAAAAGGGACTCAGCGGAATTGCCGATACCATTGAAAAGTACCCCTTCTTACAAGGGCTATTGGACAAAATCGTGGACAATTTCAGTTCACAGGGCAAAACGGGCGGGGTGGAAAGCATCGACGACCCTGAAATACAACAGGCCGTTACAGAGGCTACCCAACAGCTTATTAAGCTGGCCACGACCGACCGCGAGCATTTTGCCTACGTAACCCTTGCCGCAGACAAGCTGGCCGCCGATAAAGAAATGGCTAAGTACATCTACAACTGGATGAACACCCCCACCGAAGGCAGTCAGCAAACAGCGGCCAATACGCCGCCGCTTTAATTAGTCGGTGGTCAGTAGTCAGTGGTTTGCCTTTGGCAAAAAAACTAACAGCTAAAGGCCAACCGCTAATAGCAATACTACTGACCACGGACTACTGACCACAGTCCACCGACCCCAACACTATACACCAATCACCAACCACTAAAAAAATGGCACAACTCATCATTAACACTAAAGAAACCGATTTAGTAGCGCAGAAAAACCGCGCCGCCGCCCTGCAACGCCTTGCAGACAGCCCCTTTTCCAACTCCTTTTTGTCCCTGTTGGCCGAATGGTCAGATATCAAAGGGGCGGAAGAAAAGATTGTACAAAACAAGGGAGCGATAAAAGCCAAACTGATACTGTAAGGTGGATTCTAAAGGATATAAAGACATCGGCATCGGTGCGGGGGTATTCCTGCTTGCCTACGGCGCATACCGCTTTTTCCGAAAAAAGGACTTGACAGAAACCCCCGGCACGGACGAGTATCAGGAAGCTGCCTTAAAGCAGATTACCGTGGACACTAAAAAGCTGGCTCGCGATAGTTTTTTCTATAAAAACACCGCAGACCAACTGGAAAACGAACTCTCGCGCCGTGTTGCCATCTTTGACATCTTCACCTACGATACCAAAAAGGTATTTTCCGCAGTGGAGGGCTTGAACACCGAAGAACTCAAGCAATTGCTAAAATCCTTTGGGGTACGCAGCTTAAAGAGTTTGAACCTTGTAAAGCTAAAAGACGGGGGGACGCTTTTGGAGTGGTTTGACAACATCCTTTCCAAAAGTGACCTTGACCGTATGCGGCAGGTGTTTGCAGCCACAGGACTGTGGTCGAAAGCCGACAGCACTAAAGCAAAGGAAGAGTACCTCAACTACCTCAATGCGTGGATGGGTAACCACCTTAGCAAAGTAAAATACCCGAACCCCCGCCTTGCCATTGGCCGACCTGTGTACTCGACCTATACGGGTAAGGAAAACATGGGCTACTTAGACAATGGGTGGTGGGATATTAACTCTTGGAGGTCTAAAAAAGGCCAAACGGGGGACTTTTACGTGCGCCCTTCGGATGCCATCCGCCCCTTGGGGACAATATCGGATGTAATGCGGTTGACTGAGGCCGACAAATTAGGGCAAGTGCCTTTAATCAAAGTAAAAATCACCCACCCCCAACTGTTTACCAATGCCCCAAACCCCTTACTAAACCGTGAAGTATGGCTTATCCCTTCGCGGTTGACCGATACCCCCTATAAGCCGCCCTTACAAGGGTTAGGCTTTTCACAACACCCTCAAAAACTTACAGAATTACTTTAAATGAAACGACTGAAAAACATTTTTGCCATTATCTATAAAAACCGCAGGACTTCGTTTGCGGGGCTGGTGTGCCTTATTGCCGCACGGCTGTTTTATACCGCCCAAATCTCTACCGAGGAATTTTTATCCGTAATGGGCTTTTGCTCCGCTTTGGGGTTCTTTCTTGCCAAAGACGGACAAACCCAAACAGAATACGATAAAGAGCATAAAACGGGTGCATACACACGATGGGGGGGCAAGTGAGGATAAAATACATTCTTATCTGCCTTTTACTGGCCGCTGTGTCCGTATTTGTGTATTCCCTCAACTGTGATAGGTCGGATAAGCCACCGACCGCCGCTTACCGACCACCAACCGATACATGGGTGGCTATCCCGCGCAGTGTCCATACTACGGACACTGTTACAAAAACCCTGTATGTGCCGATAGTGCAAACCCCGCCGCACGATACCGTGTTTATCGGGGCGGATACCGCCCAAATCCTGCACGGATACTTTACCAAAAGCCTTTACAAAGAGGTGTATTCGGACAGTGCAATGGAAATAGAAATCACCGACAGCATTGCCCACAACCGCCTTGTGTCCCAAAGTGTCCGCTACAAAACAAAAATCCCTCCTGTAAAGCCCGCCGTTAAGCTATGGGCGGGCATAATTGCCGATACCCGCAAAAACACAGGGGTCGCCTTGTATTTAAAAGACAAAAAAGAGCGGTTGTACGGGGTGGGTGTCTCTACCGATAAATCCGTTTGTTTCAGTATTGCCGTGCCCCTTTTTAAAGCGGGAGGCACACGCTGATGGACGCAGTATTTGAACTTTGGAACGAGTATATCCTCAAAGAATGGGAAGGGGGTATTGCCGACCGACCTTTAAAAGACGACCCGGGCGGTTTAACCAACAAGGGGGTGACTATTGCCGTATGGAAGGAATGGGCACCCAAACTGTTTAACATCGTTGGCAACGAAACCACCCTTAGACAGCTCACCGAAGCCCAAGCCAAACGGGTGGCTTATGAAATCTACTGGAAGTTTTACGGCATTGATAAAGTAACCAACCCTGCCATAAAGCTATTGCTTGCTGACAGTGTTTGGGGCGGGGGCGGTTACAGCAGTTTGGGGTACAAGTCGGGCACTTACGCCCAACGTGCCGCACAAATCAATAAAGACAACCAAGCCAACCCGAATTTATTTGATGTATTGATAGGCCGCAGGCTTGCCTATTTGCGAAGCCTGTCCAATTACCAAGCCAACAAAAACGGGTGGGAAAACCGCGTGTGGCGGGGCAACGGCAAAATGCTATCCCTCACCCAAGTGGTAGCCAAATACAACCTGAACAACGCCGTAGTAGGAGTTAGTTTAGTCAGCGCTATAGCATTGGCATTGGTAGCAAGGGCGGTGTATAAAAAGATTAAAAAGGAAAAGAAATGAACCTGCCCAAGTTTAAGAACCAGCACGAAGTAAACCTTTACATCCAAACCTTTATAGCCCAAAAGGACGGTAAAGGGGACGGGTACACCATTGAGGAAAAAGAACTGATAGCCCGCTATTCGGGCAGCGGCGGCCTTGGGGCAAAAGGTGCAAAAGCCGACGCGGGGCTACTATACGAATTTTACACCCCTGACTGGCTCTGTACCTTGCTTTGGAAACTTGCCCTCAATCACGGCTATGACGGGGGAACGGTATTAGAACCTTCGTGCGCTACGGGCAACCTTTTTAAAGATGCCCCCGATGTAAGTAAATGTGTAGGGTTTGAGACCAACCCCACCTCCGCCCGTATCGCCCAAATCCTTTACCCCAAAGCAACCATACATACAGGTTATTTTGAAACGGCCTTTTTAGACCCTCCGCGTTTTGTCTCTAAACTTAAAGGCAACACCACGTGGCTGAAAGAATACCCTTTTTCGTTGGTTATCGGCAACCCGCCTTACGGCCTTTACAAGAACAGGTACAGTACCTATTTTGATAAGAAACTCTTTAAGCAGGTAGAGATATTTTTCATTTACCAAGCCCTGCAACTGCTTAAATCAGGCGGGCTATTGGTGTACCTGTTAAGCCAAAACTTTTTGCGCACCGGCGACAAGTACAACACTGCAAAAGAGGCCATCGGAAAATACGCCGACCTGATAGATGCTTACCGACTGCCTAAAGTGTTTACACAATCCGATGTACCGACGGATATACTGGTACTGCGGAAAAGATAAATCAGTCCACGGTCAACGGACGACGGTCAACGGTTTTGCTGTGGACTGTAGACAGTGGACTCCCCAAAACAACAACCAACAATGACCGACCCAGAAATACACCAACTACGAACCGAAGTACGCAGGGAACTCCAAAGCCTTGCCCCTTCCGTATATCCCTATTTTTCAAAGCTGGCAAAGGATGCCGAGGGTTTAAACCAAGCCGAAGCCTTCGTGCTTGCCTACATGGCCAAAAACAGGGTACAGGCAGCTACCGCCATAGCACAATTGGAGGGGGAATATGAAGCGGGATAAACACCACGTATCGCAGCACCCCAAGTTTGTGCGGGGCAGGCTCAAAGCCATTGTACATTTTATTGACACCTTACCCGATACCGAAGACAAACACAGCCCCCGCGAACTGTTAAAAATGGGGTTTGTACACCCCGAAATAGAATACAACGTATCTGCCAAAACAGCGCAGTTCGGGGTCAGCCAATCCGAAGCCCCGCTCACTTTTACAGAACTTGCCAATTACTCCACGTGGTTTTATATCCATCCCGAAAAGATAGCAGGTACAGAAACGGTAGTTACCTCACGGGATTTTCCAATAAAGATTAGCGGTACACGCAAAGAGGTAGAAAACACTATCCTCCAATCCCTAAACACGACCCCCCGACAGCAAAGC